>JAKOXL010000012.1 GCA_029781045.1 Bacillota bacterium
GACTCCAACGACAACGTGCTTGACGAAGTAGTCGAGATCGAGTACAAGACCGACTCGGTCAAGCTCGAGGGCGAGACTGTAAAGCGTCAAGGCGACTTCCTCTTCGTACAGCTCCGTCAGTTCGAAGAGCTCGGTGCCCAGATCGCTTGGAATCAGGCTACCCGGACCGCTACCTTTGTTGTTGGTGACACCAAGGTTGAAATCACCGTTGGTTCCACCACTGCTATGGTAAACGGTCAAGCCGTGACCATGCCGGTTGCTGCCTTCATCGATGCCGCATTAGGCCGCACCTACGTCCCTGTCCGCTTTGTATCCGAAGCTCTCGGCTGGAACGTACACTGGGCACAAGGTGACATCGTCACCATCACCTTACCGTAACGCTTGTTAACCCTAACGGGTTGAATAGTAGCAAAACCCCGCGCATAGGCGCGGGGTTTTGTTTTATGTTTCAGGTGTTATCGGGCTGCGAGCCGCATATTAATATACTTGTAGGGCGTTTTTCGGAGCGCCCACTGGTGACACCCACAATCAAGCAGAGGGCACCCGCTGGGTGCCCTCTGTTTATAGCTGCGACCTATTGTGCTGTGCTAATTCTGGCTATTTCTCATCCACCCCGTGCCACCCCCGGCCCAGGTCAACAACATATAGGGTTTGCACTCCAAGCGTTTACCCCAAAACAGTTGGGCCGCATAGGCGGCGGCCTGCAGATGCCGATGGACCTCGCGGGGTTCCAGATAGACATCGAGGCGGTAGCCGCATTTTAGATGGATGTAGGTGCGGGCTGCTTGGGTGGGTTCGGCTTGCCCCACTTCTTCTACGGCTTCGATGGCCACATAGCCATAGGCCGCGTCACCGCTGATCAGAGGCTGCCGGAGTTTAAGGGGAGCGAACATGCGGTAGAAGTCGGCCGGCCAGGGTAAGAGGTTACGTTGGTTCAGTAGGGTGCGATACTCTTTCCGGTATGCTTGCCAATCGAAGCTATAAATGCGCCAGATCTGCTTGAGGCAGCTGTCGATGGTCTTGGAAATGGTAAGTTCCTTCCCATTATTGAGCACTACCATAGTGGCGTCGCCCGTTTGAGTGTAAATCGGTACGATGGCTACTATACGATCAACTATGCTCTTCAGGTCTTGCTGCATGTGGCATTCCTCCTTATCCTTTTCTCACTAGCCCAGCGGTGAGGTGGCTAGTCTAAGAAAAGTCTAAGAGAGGAGAGTTGCTGGCAAGTGACGTGAGGTTGCAGGTGCGTTGAAACTAGTTTGCAATACGGTAGCGATTTTGGTGGTGCCTGTGCATGGTGTCTACACGCTCTTGGGCGTGCTTTTCACATTGGACTCCGGGGTAGCGAAAACCAGCGGGCCGGTCATCGACCGGCCCCTACGAATGTTCTGTACCTGTGTGTACGTCTTGGTTCCCTGACATTCATCCAAGGGGCTCATGCCAGCCCTTCGTAGGGGCGAGGTGCTGCCACGCCCGGTTATCCGGAACTGCACTCTTCCCCTGCAATCCCAGAAATGCTATCGAATTGCTGGTTATCTCTGCGGGCCGGTCACCGACCGGCCCCTACGAATGTTCTGTACCTGTGTGTACGTCTTGGTTCTCTAACATTAATCCAAGGGTCTTATGCCAGCGCGTCGTAGGGGCGAGGCGATGCCACGCCCGGTTATCCGGAACTGCACTCTTCCCCTGCAATCCCAGAAACGCTATCAATCGCTGGTTATCTTTACGGGCCGGTCATCGACCGGCCCCTACGAGTGTTTTGTGCCTGTGTGTACGTCTTGGTTCTCTAACATTAATCCAAGGGGCTCATGCCAGCCCTTCGTAGGGGCGAGGTGCTGCCACGCCCGTTTATCCAGAATTGCATTCTTCTCCTGCAACTCCAGAAATGCTATCGAATTGCTGGTTATCTCTGCGGGCTGGTCACCGACCAGCCCCTACGAGTGTTTTGTGCCT
>JAKOXL010000024.1 GCA_029781045.1 Bacillota bacterium
GGATAACTAGGTAAGACCCCAGGAAGACTACCTGGTAGATAGGCCGGATGTGTAAGTGCTGAGAGGCACTGAGCTGACCGGTACTAATAGGTCGAGGGCTTGACTTCACAAGCGCATCTTCGATGAAATATGATCCACTGTCCAGTTTTGAGGGTACAACTTTCTGGTGGCAATAGCGGAGGGGCCACACCCGTTCCCATCTCGAACACGGAAGTTAAGCCCTCCAGCGCCGATGGTACTTGGGCATGAGCCCCGGGAGAGTAGGTCGCTGCCAGAGCCTCTTTACTAAAACACACCTAAGCTTTTCGCTTAGGTGTGTTTTTAACTTTTACATTGAGAGTGCTTCCGTTCCTTCGTTTCCCATGAAGTGATCGCTTTTGGCCCTAGCCATGTATGCCTGGCAGAAGGCTATGGTAGGATAGGCGTGCATGCAGTCAAACAGCCTCGCTACGGCGAGGCTGTTTTTGATGCTACTTAATGTCTCCCGATTTGCCGCCGACTGACAAAGGCTTTCACAGCATCCAGAGTGAAAAGGAGGTTCTTACAGGGAAGAGCCTGGAGGAAGAGGGATCCATACCATTTGCTCTGCACCCGGGGATCGGCTATCACTACCACGCCCCGGTCCTCCTGGGAGCGGATGAGTCGCCCATAACCCTGCTTCAAACGGATTATAGCCTGCGGCAGTTGATAGGATCTGAAAGGGTTCTTGCCTTTGGCGGCGAGGGCCTCCATGCGGGCTTCGGTTAGCGGATGGTCAGGTACCGCAAAGGGCAACTTAGTGATGATAACACAACGTAGGGCATCACCCACCACATCTACCCCCTCCCAGAAGGAAGAGGTGGCAAAAAGCACCCCATTTCTTGCCTCGGCGTATTGCTTTATCAACTCGTGGCGTGGCATATCGCCCTGTTTCATGACCGTAAGGCCCAGCCACTTTAGCTCCTCGGCTACCTGCTCATAAACACTGTTCAGCATCTGATAGGATGTGAACAGTATGAAGATACCGCCATTGACCAAACTAGCCATGTCCAGAAGCAAACGGCTCACATACTCTTCATAAGCGCTGTTATTCTCATAGTTAGGCTCGATGGCGTTCCGGGGGATATATATGGCAGCACTTTCTTGATGGTCAAAAGGTGATTCTAGTACTTTACCAAAATACTTGTCTATGCCCAAGCTTCGAGACGTGAAATCCAAAGATGGGCTAGCCAAAGTGGCCGAAGTTAAGACGGCCACTTTGTCTTTGGCAAATAGTCTTTCGCGCAATGTTGCTGCCATCTCAATAGGGGCAGCCTGGATAGAACTAGTAGAGAAGTCGTTTTGAGAGCTTTCTATCCAGTATACATAACCCTCGTCCTTTACCTGCAGAATAAAGCTCAAGTCCTCTTGCAGCCTTTTCCACTGGTTCACCGCTTTATCCAGCAGAGCCTTTTCTTCGTCGCTGAGATCTAAGAAGGTCAAGCGGTCGCAAATGGACAGAATAGCTATCAGATCGTCTTTGAAGGGGTTGTGGATTCCCACAGCTGAAGCGCAGCGAATCCGCCAGGTGGCTTGACCACGACTGCAGGACTGTAGATCTCGCAGGAAGGTTTCGATGTTCTGGAAATAGGACCGCATAACACCTTCCACGTGTTGACTCAGCTCCGGCTCGTTGACCAAATGTTCTTTGAAGGTCCCCTTGCTAAGCAGGGAGCGAAAGGTACCTCCTAAAGTCTTGAGATAATAGCCATCAAGGCGTAGGGAGAGGGCAGCGCAGGCCACGTCCTCAATGTGATGGGCTTCATCGAAGATGACGTAATCATAAGGTGGCAAAATACCTTCATCATTTTCTGCGGAGCCCCGAATACCTAGGTCGGCAAAGAACAGGGCATGGTTGCTGATCACAATATCGGCCTCTGCCAGCTCATCTCTAGCGGCTCGGAAGAAGCATTCCCGGTAAAGAGGGCAGCTGCGCTCTAAACAGGTTTCATGGGTGGAACAGAACTTGGCCCAAAGCTCATTTGTAACGTTCACTGGTAGTTGAGAGCGATCTCCTAACAGAAACTCTCCTTGTGTGTAAAGTAGGGGGCGGATGGCCGTAAACTCCTGAACCTGAGCTATACTGTCCAGCCCTTGTCCCACATTATTGATTAGGTCAAGAAACCGCCTTTTGCAGAGGTAGTTGCTACGTCCCTTGGCTAGAGAGGCTCGGAAGTCTAAGAAGGAGCCTAGCAACTTCTGTAGGATGGGGATATCCTTGTGCAGTAGCTGTTCCTGCAGGTTAATGGTATGGGTAGAAATGACAATCCTTCTGTCCTCGCCACTAGCCAAAAGGGCTAGGATGGCCAGAAGGTAAGCTAAAGATTTACCGGTGCCGGTGCCTGCCTCCACTAGAACATGCTTCTGCTTGTAGAATCCGTTTAATATCAAGTTGACCATTTCCCTTTGGGAAGCTCTTTGCTCATAATTGGGGAAATGATTGCTAAGTGTGGTGAAAAAGTCTTCCAGTCGGTGTTTTATCAGCGCGACGTCCATAGGCTCCCCTCCCTTCCAGACGCAGGGCTATTTAATTATACCATGAGCGCTGTTGATACGGAGGCTGCGATAATGGATAGTGGAATTCTGGATACACTATGACCGCAGCATTTGTGAAAGGGGGGGGATAGATGGGACGGATCAAGCTCCTATGGCAAGCAGTCCGTGGCCCATTCCTTGTTGCCTCGGGAATACCTGTCTTGTTAGGTACAGCTATAGCCTATGGGCAGCGAGGAGAAGTGGGGCTTTTGCGTTTTGTGCTGGCCCTCTGCGGTTGTCTGTTGTTACATGCAGGGGCTAACGCAGCTAACAATTACTATGACTGGTTACTGGGAGCCGATGGCCTAAAGCCAGCCGGTAGCTTGTCGGGAGGGAGTTCATTGCTGGCCACTGGTCAATTGACGCCAAGAGGGCTGAGGCGGCTTTATCGATTCTTGTACTTCCTTGCTTTTCTCTGTGGCCTCACTATATCATTCCAGGTTGGTCTTCTGGCCTTGTTTATTGGTATGCTGGGCCTGTTGTTAGGGCATGGCTATACGGCGCCGCCCGCAAGCTTTTCCTATCGGGGATGGGGAGAGGTGGTGACGGGTATTACATTTGGCCCACTCACAGTTCTAGGTGCCTATTATACGCAGATGGCTCGCCTCGACTGGCAGCCCCTGTTGGCCTCCATACCCATAGGCTTGCTGATCACCGCAGTTCTTTATATTAACGAGTTTCCTGACCATCACACCGATAGGTTGGCTGGCAAGAGAAACTGGGTAGTGTCAACGGGTGGAAAAGCCATAGGGATTTATCAGGCGCTCATAATCCTGGCCCTGTTGGCATCGATGCCACTGCTGTTTTCCGCAAGCCCTTGGATTCTAGTACCGTATACAGCAATAACTCTTTTTGGACTCCAGATGGCTTGGCAGGGGCGGCATGCGCTGCTCTGTAAGGATTTGCTGCTACGGGTCCAGGCGAAAACCATTGTCATCTACTCGCTCACCGGCTTGTTACTGTGTGCCATTTATCTGCAGGTCTGAGAGCCAGGCCGAAGCTGGTGCTGGTAGTAAGGGTACTTGCACTACACACTCTCTGTTACAGTTGGCACAGTAGACCAAGTGGGAGCAATAGCCTTCGTAAACCGATGTGCGGCTTTGCTCCAATAACTCGTGCTCCTCGAAGGGCGCATATGGGTCGAGAAAGGATTGCACTTGCCCACAATCGGAAAGGGGCGCCAGACAATGGGGACAGCATGTCGGAACAGGAGTTAATCCATTACAGACGGGGCAGATCCCAGGCAAATCTATCGCCTCCTCTGTCGTGTATTCTGCCCAGCTGTTGCAGTTGCATGCCAGGTATGAGAGCTACTGGTTGGGGGAAAACTAGGAAGTGTATTTTGTTGGGAAATTTGAGGTGATAACTTGCGTGTCGGTATCGCCAGATCCCTCGCCTATTATGACTACTATCCACTATGGGAAACTTTCTTTCAGTGTCTTGGCTGCCAAGTTGTTACTTCACCAGCAACAACACCTGAGATAGCCAAGCAAGGCATTGCAGTCGCCGGTGATGATGTGTGCTATCCAGTAAAAGTGATGCATGGGCATGTGGCAGAATTGGCCAATAAGGTGGACATGATTTTCGTTCCGCGCCTCTTTAGCACCGCGGTCGGTACTTGTGAGTGCCCTAAGTTCATTGGACTGGCCGATTTGTTGCGCCACAGCATTCCCAACTTGCCTCCTTTGTTATCGCCCTATGTGAACATGTATGCAAGTAAGCGGGGCCTGCTAAAGGCCGTTTTTGTGGCTGGTAGGGCGATCACGTTCAACCCTGGCAGAATATACGGGGCCTTTTTGGCAGGGCGGCAAGCTTTGTTAGCCTCTAAGCGCAGACTGCAAAGCGGTCAACTTCCGGGGTTAAGTCGACCGCAACGCGGAGATAAGGGTACATTAGCAGTCATTGGTCACCCCTACAATCTCTATGATAGTTATAGTAACCTGCGGGTCGTCGAGCGACTGCTTCAACAGGGCTATAGAGTTCTCACCCCCCAGATGTTGCCGCGCAAGACCTTGGAAGCCGCCAATGCTCAGTTGCGTAAACCTCTTTTTTGGTCTGCCGGGCGGGTTGTCTTTGGTGCAGGGGCTCACTTTGCCACTAGGCCTGATGTAATGGGTATCATTCATCTGGCCTCCTTCGGTTGTGGACTGGAATCACTGATAACTGACATGGTGCAGCGGGTGGCCGTGAAACATGGGAAGCCTTACCTGCTTTTGACTATGGATGAACATACGGGCGAGGCTGGAGTTGAAACCCGACTGGAGGCGTTCCTGGATCTCATTACATGGAGGGAGGCAACCAAATGCGGGTAACATTCCCCCATCTGGGGATGGTATGGGTTGGTGTAAAACACCTCCTGGAGGGAGTAGGCTTTGAGGTTGTCGTACCGCCTCCTATAACCAAAGCTACGATAGAACTAGGTGCCAAGTATTCACCCGAGTTTATCTGCTTACCCTTCAAGGTGATGATGGGCAACTACCTGCAAGCCATTGAGGCGGGAGCGGAAGCCATTTTCATGCTGGGAGGCGTAGGTCCTTGTCGGCTGGGGTATTATGCAGAAGTGCAACGGGAGATTCTGGCCGACCTGGGACTACCAACTAGGATGATCGTTCTGGAGCGCAACAATTTTGCGCGGGAGATATTCACGGCTCTTAAAGCCAATGGCAGTAATGTTCGCTGGCATAAACTACTATCCCTTATTCGTCTCAGTCTAGCCAAGGTGACATATTTGGATAATCTCGAAGCCCTTCTTCTGCGGGAGCGCTATCGTGAAAAGCAACCCGGATACTGTAGTAAGCTCTTGGCTCAGGCCGTGCAAGCGGTGGACAAGGCTCAGAGTTGGTCCGAGTTGGGACAGGTGAAAACCAGGGTGAGCGCTCAGCTGAAGGCGGAACTACTACCTCCGCCAGCCCAACCTCCTCTACGTGTAGGTATAGTGGGTGAGATCTATATGCTTATAGAGTCGTCAGTTAACTTCTTTATTGGAGAAAGGCTGGGAGAGTTGGGTGTTTCGGTCACCCGTAATCTCTATGGTTCCAACTGGGTGCGAGAGCACCTTCTGCCTGACTGGCGTGTCAAGCACCAGATGCGTCGCATAGCTCGCTACTGTAGACCCTACCTGCCTCAGCGGGTTGGTGGGCATGGTTACGAAACTGTCGGTTACGTTGTCGACTATGCAAAGAAGGGCTACGACGGTCTTGTGCAGGTTTTGCCTTTAACCTGTATGCCGGAGATAATCGCTGAGAGTATACTTCCTACTATCAGTAAACAATACGACATACCCGTGCTTGCCCTTACTTTTGATGAGCATGCTGGGGAAACGGGACTGGTAACACGATTGGAAGCCTTTGTGGACATGTTGAGGGAGCGTCGCCGCCATGGCGTAGGGAGGGAGAGAGTTGCGCTTAGCGTTGGGGATTGATGTTGGTTCAGTAAGTACTAACTTGGTGGCTATAAATGAAAGTGGTCAAGTGCAAAGCAAGTTATACTTGCGAACACAAGGCAACCCGATTGCAGTTGTACAGAAAGGTTTGAGCCAGCTAAAGGCCCAGTTGCCTGAAGATATCACTGTGGTTGGCTGTGGCGTCACCGGCAGTGGACGGCAATTGGTGGCCCATTTGGTACAAGCTGATTGTGTGAAGAACGAGATCACCGCCCACGCCATGGCCGCATTGGCTGTTAACCCGAAGGTCCGGACGGTAATAGAAATAGGCGGACAGGACTCGAAGATTATCATTCTTAGAGATGGTGTGGTGGTAGACTTTGCTATGAACACCATCTGTGCTGCTGGCACCGGTTCCTTTCTTGATCGCCAGGCCGCCCGTCTCGGAGTCGATATTTCCGAGTTAGGTGCTTTGGCCTTGGAGGCTAAACAGGCCACCCGTATCGCTGGTCGTTGTGCGGTTTTCGCCGAGTCGGATATGGTGCATAAGCAGCAAATGGGGCACCCCATTCCCGACATTGTCCGTGGACTTTGTGAAGCATTGGTGCGCAACTATCTTAATAACGTGGCCAAAGGTAAGACCATTGAACCGCCAATTGTGTTCCAAGGTGGGGTGGCGGCCAACGTAGGAATCCGGAAGGCTTTCCAAGAAGCTTTGCAGCAGGAAGTTGAGGTGCCGGAGCATTATGACGTGATGGGGGCTCTAGGAGCCGCCCTTTTAGCCGAAAGGGCTACGGTTGCCCTCAATCAGCCCAGTCGTTGGCGGGGCTTCTCAATCGCCCATGCTGATTGTCAGGCTGTTTCCCATGACTGTGATGGTTGCGCTAATCATTGTGAGGTTATGGAGTTTAGAATCGCCCAGCAGAGCGTGGCCTTCTGGGGAGATCGGTGTGGCAAGTGGAGTCAAAGCAGCAGTGTTGGGGTTGCCAATAACTGAAGTTGCCATGGGGCGCTGGTTGTACATACTGTGCGTTGGGCAGTAGTCAGAGGAGCGGGCAGTGACAACGGGCCGAGCTGCTTTCAGATCGCGGCAAAGGCAATAGTCAGGTACAGACCCGTTGTATAGACTAGGCTCATCAGAGTGAAGTCATCACTGCTTTGGCTGGTCCATAGCCCGTCCGTACTATAGAAGAAGATATTGAGATAAGAAAAAGGGGCTGTCTTGCGACAGCCTCTAACTATGTTTGGGCGCAACTATATTGTTGACCTAGATAGGGTTGATGGTTAACATTAGTAGGGAGTGCCCAATATTCAGTAAAGGTGTGTGACAGGAATGAGACTATCAACTCGCGACCTAACAAGGGCAGCTTTTTTCACCGTGCTACATGTGGCTGCTGCCGTTATACTGCGTTTTGGGGGGGAGGTTGCTGTTCCCTTTAGCCTGGTTCCCCTTTTTGTAGTATTAGCCGGAACTCTCCTTGGTACAACGGGAGCCTGGAGTTTGGTGCTCTATCTGGTCCTAGGTCTGGCGGGCCTTCCCGTCTTTGCCCAGCCACCTTTTGGCGGACTCAGTTATCTGCTAATGCCCAGCGCTGGCTTTCTCTTTGGTTATATCTTTTCCGCTTTCACTATCGGCTGGGCAATAGGCCGACTGCGACAGCCTACTGTCATTGCGGTTTTCGCCATCAGCGTATTGGGGCTGATGGTACTATATGCTTGTGGCCTACCTTATCTATATCTGGTGTTCCGCTTCGTGTTGGGCAAGATATTAACCGTTCAGCAGGTCTTGAATTTTGGTTTCTATCCCTTTATTGCCTTCGACTTGATGAAAGCGGCGGCAGCGAGCCTCTTGACCGTTGCGATTCGTAAACGCCTGTCTTAAGTATGGTTGGGGAGGCGGATGGAAACGTCTCCCGCCAAAACCAGCCTCTCTGTTCCGTCGGGTAGGGCTACGCGCAAAGCACCCGACTCATCTAATCCAAGGGCCCTGCCGATGTAATGTGTACCCACTGTCTCGAAAACACATACTTCCTGGCCCAGCAGCCGATCATGTTTCTGCCAGGCAGCAAACAGGGGGGTGACGTCGGTCTGCTCCAGCAGGGGCAAGACCCGCTCTAGTTCAGCCAACGCGCGGGACAGGAGCTGAGCCCGGTTTATTCGTTGCCCTGTTTCCTGTAAGAAGGAAGTGGCACTATGGGCTATTTCGGGAGGGAACTCGGTCTGGTGCATGTTGATCCCCATACCAACTACCACGAAATCCATGGCATCCAGTTCCCCGCTAAACTCGGACAGGATTCCCGCCAGTTTGCGTGTTCCAACCCAGATATCGTTGGGCCACTTTAACCATGCCTCTCGCAGACCGAAGCTCTGCAAAGCTTCGGCTAGAGCTACACCTGTGGCTAGGGTCAGTAGCGGAACCCGCCTAGTTGGTATTGCGGGGCGCAGAATGAGGGACGCAAAAATACCTTCCGAGGGAGGAGAAAGCCAGCTGCGTCCCCGCCGGCCACGACCGGCAGTCTGTGACTCACTGACTACTAGGGTGCCGTGCGCGGCACCCTGGCGGGCCAGCTCTTTGGCCGTCGTGTTGGTGCTAGCCAACTCATGCTGCCAGTAAACCGGGTGGCCTAACTGACCTCTACGGTAGTAGGCCATTATCTCTGGTAGCAAAAGGTCGGGCCACTCCAATAGCCGATAACCACTGTTTTGCTTACCTTCTATCTTTAAGCCCAGTTTCTGCAGGGACTGAATCTGCTTCCAAACTGCGGTGCGTGAAAGGCCATTAGACATGGCAATTTGTTCACCAGAAACCGGGTGGGGGAAGGCCTTGAGAAGAATGCTTAAGGTACTGTTCATGCCGCTTCTCCTTATGCAATATTGTAAGCCCTGGGAGTAGTCTATCGCCGTAGATTTAGCAAGTCTCTTGCCTTTTCTAGAGTTTACTCCTCTTTACGCGAGGCCCAGGCTTCTCTAGCCAGGCTAATATGGGCGTAGTCGGCATAGGCAGGAGAAAAGAGTCGACTAAACCACTGACGGGCCTCCTCCACACGGCCTAGGCGCAGACAAGTGTCACCCAGCATGTGTAGGAAGTGGGCATCGCTGCTCCTGTCGCGTTGGGTTTCAAAGGCCACATGAAAGCATCGGTTGGCCGCCTCTAGAAATCCCAGTTCCTCCTGTGTGCGATTTGCCATACGGTGTAGCCAAGCCAGTCGCATACATAGGCCGGCCAAAATCCTTGGCTGTTCATTCTTGCCATAACCGGCCCCCAAAGCCAACTTGAAAGAGAGTAGGGCATCTTCTTCATCCCGCTCGCCGCAAAGATTAGGTACTCCGTGGGGCAGGTAACGGCGCTTATAATCAGCGTAGAGCCTCTGCTTCTCTTCATTATCCATCTTCAGCGGAGCGAAGGAATCGGTAAAGGCATATCCACAGGCAGGACAAACATTGCTCTCATAGTAATACGGAATGGCCCCTTTGTAATGAGCACAAAGATCGCTGTCATGGGAGAGGACGCGTATGCGGTTGCTGCGGACCTTCTTAGTCTTGAACTCGTGTGCACACATTAGGCATGTATAGGTCTTGTCGTACAATACATCGTCCACCAGAGCATCACTCCTTGTAAAATCTTTCTATCCGCTGCTTGTATTATATGGCATAGAATAGGTAAGGGCAAAGTGCTGGTTTTTTGCCAAAAAGACTTGCCAAATTCGGTTCAATGGTGTATTATGGACGCGAGAATAATAATCAATGCTATTAAGGAGGGTCTTTGATGAATCTGAAAGGCACGAGAACAGAGGCTAATTTGTGGGCAGCATTTGCTGGAGAAGCACAGGCTCGCAACAAGTATACTTACTGGGCAAGCCAGGCCAAGAAAGAAGGCCTAGAGCAGATGGCAGCCATTTTCCTGGAAACAGCCGATGATGAGAAAGAACATGCCAAGATGATCTTCAAGCTCCTTGGTGGTATCACCAATACGGCTGATCACCTGGAACAGGCAGCTGCTGGTGAGAACTACGAGTGGACCACCATGTACAGGGAATTTGCTGAAGTTGCCAAAGAAGAAGGCTTTGACCATATTGCTAAGATCTTGACAGAGATTGCAGAAGTAGAAGAAGAGCATGAGAAACGTTATCTAGCTCTGCTGGCCAACCTGAAGAACGACCGTGTTTTCAAACGCGATGTGCCAGTCAAGTGGCACTGCCGCAACTGTGGTTACGTCCATTTTGGTACTGAGGCTCCCAAGGTTTGTCCCGCCTGTGCCCATCCGCAGGCCTTCTACGAGCTTTACTGCGAGAATTACTAATAAGCAGCAACCGCCTGCAACCCTGCAGGCGGTCTTCTTTTTGACTGGCTGTTGTGGTCCAAGCCTATAGTGTATACTAGAAAATGTAGCAAGGTGCCCAGATTGGGAGAATAGGGAATCAGGTGAGAGGCCTGAGCGGTGCCGCCACTGTATCTGCTTTGCCGAGAAACGACGGTATTAGCAGGAGCCAGGAGACCTGCCTTGTTACTGATTTGCACCTGCCTTCGGAGCAAAGGTTAGGGCAGTTTTTTGTCCTCTTTTGCAGCCGGGCTCTGGCCTGGTTTTTTGTTTTGGGAGGAGAATATAACTATGTTTGATCTAAAGCAGCGGTCTCGTTGGGCAGCGATTCTGATCACATTGACGTTGGTTTTGCTGGTATGCATGGTTTTGGCCATAGCCATTGGCCGAGTTGCCATACCTACCGGCGAGGTTGTTTCCGTGGTTCTACGACGTTTTTTCAACCTTTTCACCTCTAAGGTGCAGGGGGAAATCACATCCCATGAGGTGATAGTCTGGAATCTGCGGCTTCCGCGGGTTATTCTGGCGGCTGCGGTAGGTGCCTGTTTGGCTTTGGCTGGGTGTATGATGCAGGGGCTTCTACGTAATCCGATGGCCGATCCCTATGTTGTTGGAGTTTCTGCGGGCGCCTCTGTAGGAGGAGCCATTGCCTTTCTTGTGGCCGAGTCGCTAACTGCCAGCTGGGGCGTAGCTCTTACTCCCATCCTGGCCTTCTTAGGGGCCATAGGGGCTGTAGTTGCGGTGTATCTTATCGCCAGAGTTGGAGAACGTATTCCCATCATCAGTCTCTTATTGTCGGGTATAGCATTGAATACGGTCTTGTCCGCCGTATTGTCGCTGCTGATCTATTATGCCAGCCGTGAGCTCCAGTCCCTTATCTACTGGTTAATGGGTAGTTTTACTGGTCGTGGTTGGCCACAAGTAGCAGTCATTATACCCCATTTGCTCATCGGCTTGGTTTTATCCATTTTTCTTGCCCGCGACCTCAATGCTTTGAGCCTGGGGGAGGAGGCGGCAGCTACTCTGGGAGTCAATGTAGAGAGCTGCAAGCGGTTATTGCTCTTGGCGTCCACACTGTTGACGGCAGGATCCGTTGCCGTAAGTGGCATCATCGGTTTCGTCGGTTTGCTGGTACCCCATATTGCCCGCTTACTATTTGGGCCTGATCATCGACTGTTGCTACCTGCGGCAGCTTTGCTTGGAGGCATCTTCTTAGTGGTGGCCGACTTGCTATCGCGGATTCTATTGCCCAACGCTGAACTGCCGGTGGGTATCATCACTTCTATTTGCGGCGGACCCTTTTTCTTATACTTGCTGCGCCGCAATAGTAAGCGCTCCTATTAGGGGGGTTTGTACTATGCTAGTTGTTACGAATCTGACCCTCTCTTACGGTCAAAAACCGGTAGTTGAAGAGGTTAGTTTCGAGATCAGCCAAGGCCAGTTTGTGGCAGTGCTGGGTCCTAACGGTTCGGGTAAGTCCACCTTGCTAAGGGCTCTATGTCGTTTACATAAACCTCAGACGGGAACCGTTAGCTTTGCTGGTCGCGATCTGAGGGACTGGAGCCAAAGGGAGTTGGCACAGCAAATGGCCTTTGTCCGGCAATCACCGGCGGCCGCCTTTGATTTCACGGTGGAAGAACTGGCTATGTTAGGCCGGATGCCCTATTTACGCCGTTTTCAGAGGGAAACGGAGCAGGATTACGCCGTCGTGCACCACTACCTGCGCCTAACAGGCCTCTGGCCATTGCGACATCGGGGCCTCCATTCCCTTAGTGGTGGAGAATTGCAGCGAGCCTTTGTCTGTCAGGCCTTGGTGCAGGAGCCCAAACTGCTGTTGCTGGACGAACCCACTAACCATCTGGATATCAACCACCAGTTGGAGCTGTTGGAATTGCTGGCCGCATTGAATCGGGAACATAGGCTCACAGTGGTTGCCGTGTTGCATGATCTCAATCTCGCTGCCCTTTACGCGGAGCGCCTACTTGTTCTGAAAGCCGGATGTCTGGTGGCTGATGGCCCTCCTGAGCAAGTATTGCGGCCCGAGTTGGTAGAACAGACCTTTGGTTGTGCCGTTTCTGTCTTGTTGCATCCGGTAAACTCTCGCCCCCAGGTTTTACTAATGCCGCACGCGTAAGCTACCTTTGGGAGTACTTGGTGGACAAAGGAGATTGCAGCAGTTCACCGGTGCGCCGGAAACTGGCTTTTACCTCCACCTCGATGGGCATGGTGGGGAAGTACTCTTGCCAGCTAAGACTGTTATATAGACGTGGGTAGAGACGGTAGATCCGCTCGCCTATGCCAATAACATCGGTCTTTAGCTCAGTTTGGATCTTCCGTAGAGCGTCCTCTGCTACGGCCTTGATGTGGGCCGATAGAAGGCTGTCCAGCTCTTCGATAGCTGCCGGAGACAGTTCCAGTTGGTCGATGTTATGCTCTACCAGGTCCCCATCCTGGAAGATGATTATCTTGGCTTGAGGTTTGCCGTCAGTTTCCGTAATGCGCAGGATGCGACGACCATATACTTGACGCTGAACAATAAGGCCTCTTCCCGGGACCTCCACTACCACATTGCCTCTGTTACTTTCTCCCCGCAGCCAAAGCACTCCCTGGCTTTCGGTGGGACTGAGGGTGGCAATCATTTTATCGTCTTGAAAAACGGACAACCCAATGAACTGTAGACTTTCTGTTTCTGCCTTTGCTGTTTCCTCTTTCTCCGGAGAGGGAGAGGCTTCGTCGGTTACTGGGGTTTTGTGGGCTGCCAGCAGCGGCAGCAGCAGTTCACTGGTTTGTTCTTCCACCAAAGATTGCATTAACTCTAGTAAAGTCCTGGAAACGCTATCGGAGGTTTCTCGTGTCATGCGATTCAGCTCTGCCAGTAGTTCGGCCGGTAGCAAGCTTAGTTTGGGTGACACCTCCAAAAGGTCTCTGGCTGGGCCTTCAGAGACCATAACGTAGGTGGAGTGACGGAAATGCCGATTGCGTATGAAATAGTCCATGGCCGGCCCGATGCCACTGCGAGCCAACTCTTCGCCTATAATGATCACCCGCGTATGAGCCCAGAAGGGGAACTTGCCCACAAAACTGCGCATCTCTTGAATGGCGCAAGCCAGACTCTTTCCTCTAGTGCTTACTGTCCAGACGGGGGCTTCCGAACCTCCGCCGCCGTCCCCACCTTGCTCCCCCCCACTCAGTGCAGCCGTTATGGCAAACTGAACGCTCAACTCTATTTCTTCTGCGCTCCCTTCCACTTTGTCGATGGCTACAATGGTGGCAAAACCCAGATTCTCAATCTCTCGCCTACTCCAGCAACCGGTCAGGAGAGTTAGCACCAACAATAGGGTGATCAGGCTAACGAGATACCTTTTCATCTGTAGAGCCCCCCTTCTTACGCACTATGCTCAAGACTAATAGGATGCACGGGACCAGGAGCTCAACGTAGAGAGTAGTATGGTTGAACAGGGTAAAGGCCTTAACGGCCGTGGGTAGGTTATCGGCCTGTAGCGCCAAGAAAGTGGCTAATGGTAACATGGCCACGCCCACCCACTGGACCCGCAGTTTGGGGAAGAGTTGGCATAGACCTAAGGTGGCGATGTAAAAACAGAAGCTTATGCGCACGAAAGCTGCAAAGGTCCAGACCACAATAAACAAGGCTTCGCCTCTTTCCAGTAAGCGCAGGTTTTCAGTTACTACTAAGTAGGGCCAAGTGAAGGTTTCTCCGATGGCTGAGCCCAAGGTCAGTAGAGTATTAAGATAGATAAGCAACAACAGGAAGCCTGCCATGGCCATGTGGCGGTGTCCTGTCCGTGTGGCCTTCTCCGGGTCGGCAAGGAAGGGATAGAGAAAAAGAATGTAGCTGATAATGGACAAATCGGAGCAGGCACTTTGAAAGACCGGCAAGAGTCCTTTGAAACCCTTATTAAATACAGGCAGCAGATTCCAGAAGTTAATGCGCAGGGTGCCCATTAATACTAGGAAGAAGGAGCTGATTATGATGGGATTGGCCAGCTCGTTAAAGCGCACTAAACCCTCCAGATCGGCCCAATGGGCGCAGGCAGCCAGTATTACCATCACTAACATGATGGCGCTGATGGGGGTCTCCTGTAGGACTGCGGCCACAAAAAACTCGGAAACATTACGCAACGATAAGACACCGCGCAAGAAGAAGATAGCTATCAGTAGCAAGACCAAAGGGTAGCCAAGCAAGGAGCCAGCAACTTTAGGAGCATATTCGGCAACGCTCTGCTTGGGAAAGCGCTGGGCTAGAACCAGTATCAGCCAGACAAAAGCAATCCCATAGCCAATGGAAAGGGCAAGGGGAAGCCAGGCGGCGTTGCCCGCCCACCTCATGTAATTGCGAAAACTGGGTTGCAATCCGGAAGTACTGATCACGGTGACGATTATTAAGAATGCTTGGCGACTGGTGATTTTGTATTTACTCAAGGGTTATTACCCTCTTTCTCTCGCTCTTCAAGCAAAGGTGGTATTTCAAATCCTTGTTCGTGCATAGCTTGCTTACTCTGAAAATAACTGGTAATCTTACCGCTTCTATAGCGGTCACGCGGTCGGTACATGAGGGGACGTAAGCGATGCAGCCAGCGGGGAGCTCTCACTATAGTATCAGTTAGCCCGCTGAGGGTTAGCGGTGCCACCGGTGAGAGGTAAGGTATTCCAAAGGATTTAAGGGAAACTAGATGCAAAAGGATCAAAATGACCCCGGCGGTAAGGCCGTATAATCCAAAAAGTGCCGAAAGGATCATCAAGGGGAACCGTAGGATACGGATCGAGATAGCTACATTAAAGCTGGGCACGGCGAAGGATCCCATAGCGGTCAGCGCTACAACAATAACCATTATGGGGCTTACCAGTCCCGCACTTACAGCTGTTTGTCCGATGATGATACCGCCAACGATACCGATGGTGGACGCAATTGGGACCGGCAGACGAATGCCCGCTTCGCGCAATAATTCGAAGGTAAACTCCATCAGCAGAGCCTCTATCAAGGCAGAAAAGGGAACCCCCGCCCGAGCACCTGCCATAGCTAATGCCAAGCGCGTGGGGATTATTTCTTGATGGAAACTGGTAAAGGCAATATATAGCGATGGCAAAAGCATGGAATTGAGCAGACTGGCGGTGCGTACTATGCGTATGAAGGTCATCAGAAGCCAACGTTCATAGTAGTCTTCCGGTGCCGGCAAGAAGTTGCTGAGCGTGGCCGGTACAAGAAGGGCACTGGGACTGCCATCGCTCATGATGGCTACGCGCCCTTCCAAGAGAGCAGCCGCCACCCTATCGGGCCTTTCGGTGTACTGTACTTGCGGAAAAGGTGAAAAAGGAGTGTCCTGGATAAACTGCTCAATGTATCCGTTTTCCAAAATGCTATCGTTGTTGATTACCTCTAGGCGTCGCTTTACCTCGTTGACAAGCACTGGGTTGGCCACGTCCTCAATATATAGAAGAGCACAATCGGTAGCTGAGCGGGTACCTAGACGCAAGAACTTGACTCGCAGATTGGGATCCTTAATCCGTCTTCTCACCAAGGCCACGCTGGTTTTCATCACTTCATTGAAACCCTCGCGGGGGCCTCGCACCAGGTTCTCGGTGGCCGGGTCGGAAATGGAGCGGTGTTCCCACTGTTTGGCACCTAAGACAAAGCCGATATCCAGTTTGTCAATGAGTAGTACTGCATCGGCCCCCAGTACTGCGTCAACCAGTTCGGGGTAGGTGGTTTGCTCCTTTATTTCCAAAAAGGAGATTAATTGTTCGGAGAAGAAAGATCTGATGGCTTCCGAGGTGCTGACTACGGGAGCCTCGATCTTTCTTGCCCACAGCATCAGGGGTTCCATCACATTATTCTGCAGTGCAACCTTATCTACGAGGCCGTCTACTACTATGATTACGGCCGACAAGCGATTGGCGTTACCGATAGTAATACGGCGGAAAATAACGTCATCGCTGTTCCCCAGTAGCTTCTTCAGAACCTCGATATTCTCTTCCAGGCTGGAGCTGATCGGGTGATCAAAGATCTCTAGCAGCGATTTGCCCTCTTCTGTTGCTTGAGTTTCTTCATTCTGTCGTTTTGTGGAGAACTCCCTCGCCGGTATTGGCTGTCGTTTCTGACGCCGCCCCATAGTCAACCTCCTAATCTCGAGTGACTGGAAATAGTATTCCCTTAGCGCAAGGCAAATAGTAAGGCAGCGGACACCAGCGGGGCAACAAAAAAGGATTGGCAGGTGATTGCCAATCCAGTTTAGGGGCCAGCTATGGTCGCCCTAGCTAAGTCCAAAAGTATACCCTCCGCGAACTCCTGCGCAGTCCATTCGCCTTGCACAAACCTATCCCAAGCGGGCGCTATGGTGTGCTGCCAATGTTTTTCTGCCATACCTGGTTCGGGACCATAGGAGTAGCTGGTAGGCAACGCTTTAGCCACATCGGCGTAGACCGCCAAAGACTCGGCAGTATAGGGAAGATCTAGCCTATCAAGCAAGGATAGCTGAGCTGGGACGGCATAGGCAAACTCCTGTAGCAGTAGGGCCAGCTCGGGAGCCAAATAATGAGCTAGCTGAGCCGTAGCTTTGGTATGGCGATGACCTTTATAGTCGGCCTGTCGAAAAGCTACCAAATAGATGCCTCTCAAATCGCTATGACCGGTCTGATTAGGTAGTGGCCAGATGCTGGGAGTAATGCCCACCTGCAGCGACTTCTCCCATAGCCATTTGGCCAGATGGTGGTTTACTGGCCCGATGGCAGCCGCCCTTTTATTTAGAAACAGGGCTAAGCAATCCCGGTCCATTTGCGCGGGGGGCGAAGGGACTGCCGGATTCTGACTCAGTTGTAACCAGGCCTCGGCTAGTTGCAGCAACTGTTCTGCGCTCCAAGTTGGCTCTCCATCGTGATGAAGGAGCTTGGGCTCGCCCCAGGCTGCCAGCATGCCAGCGAAAAATGCATCACCGACAGAGGTGGGGACAAAACCATACACTTTCTCCTGCTTGACTTCAGCGATGCACTGGAGGAACTGTTCCCAAGTCCATCCGTTGGCCAGTACATCACTATGGCTGCAAGTGGTGGGTTGCCATAGTTCGCTATTCACTAGCATGATCCGCGGATAGAGAGCGACTGGTAGGGCATACACCTGCTTGTCGATGATGGCCTGTTTCCACACACCCTCCGGCCAGGCCAGCTTTTCTTCTTTTGTGAGATAGATCTCCAAAGGTATCTGTAAGTCACCATAGTAGGTCTGCGAACTGTCGGCGTGGAAGAACAGGTCGGGAGGAGTACCCTTTTCCAATGCCAGTTGTAGCCGCTCCATGGCCTGAACTTCAGGCAGATAGGTAGTGTTTACTTGGAAATTGGGGTGAGCGGCGGTGAAACTGCTGATGATCTGCTCCAGCTTTTCCCTCACAGGAGCCTGATTGGGCAACGAGGGTAGCTTGACCCATAGTTCCAGCTGATAGACCTCATCGGACCGTGTCTGTACACGGGGATTGATGTAGTACTGGCCTTTGAGAATGGCGTAACAGTAGGGGAATATCTGTACTCCCCCGTAGAGCAAGAGTCCCAGAAAGATTAGGATGAATACCAGACGAGCCCGCGTCTGGCGGCGATTTCTAGAGCGCACCGTGATTCCCTCCTAATGCAGACCCAATAGGACAAGAACGTTATTGTCCGCTTGCCCTGTGGGACGTAAGCCGTAAAAGGCCTGCAGGCGGCTGACTGCCGCTGCCGTATCGGGGCCATAGCGCCCGTCGGTGTAACCTGGGTTGAACCCGGCCTCCCGCAGTACAAGTTGTAGCATCTGTACTTCCTTGCTACTCTGCCCTACACGCAACGGAGAGTTAACGGGTATGCGGGGAAAAGGCCCTATTATCGATACCCGGGTGCCCACAGGGATCCAGGGGTACATCTCTTCCACATCTCTATTGTGCATGCGGATACAGCCAGCGCTGGCGGCTGTTCCGATGGAGTTGGGCTTGTTTGTGCCGTGTATGCCGTAAATCCCCCAAGGCACGTTGAGCCCTAGCCAACGGGTGCCAAAGCCACCGCCCCAGTTGGTACTCTTCTGAATGATACGCCACTCACCCACTGGCGACTTGGTGGAAGGTTTACCTACGGCACAAGGATAGACTTTAAAGACCTGATCATCCACTAGAAGGGTCAGAGTCTTCTTCTCAGTGTCTATTTCTATCCGCAGTTCTCCCGGGGGTGGGCCTGGTGATGCAGTACCGATGCTTTCATGGGCCAGCGAGATGGTGAGAGCTTCCTTCTCCTGAGCACCAAATACACCGTTAACAGGCAAGCGGAGCCAGGCTTGAAGCCTTTCAACGGCTAGTTGAGTGGCTTCGTCGAAGATGCCGCTGATCTCCCCCTCGTAGTAGCCCAACTCTTTGAGAATGGTCTGCAGCTCCTCCACATCAGGCCCCGTCTGGGCTGGAGCAGTAAGTTGCAGGTCGCGGTTGTCTTCCAGGCAGTTACACTGCAAGGGTGCGGCTTGTACCTGGGCGGTCAAAGAAGTGAAAACTATGGCACACAGGAGGAGACTGAGCCATAGATGTTTCACGTAAGTGCACACCTCCTAATTGAGAAAGCTTTCTTGTCCAACTATATGAGTGGCAAAAAGGAAAAAGAAGCTGTCCTCGTATAAGCGCGGACAGCTTCTTTCTATTTCCATTCTATGAAGCTCTAATGGTGGGCGACTCGTGCCCTGAGTTCCGCCAGTTTACCCGGGTTGAAACGATCAACTGTTGATAAATAGCCAGTAATCCGGCGAATGCGTCTTACAGCGGAGGAGCCGCAACCGGGGCAGTCAGCAGGGAATACCCCGCTAAAACCGCATGCCAAACATTCGTCAATGGGGAAGTTGATGGCACCATAGCCGATCCCAGCCTCTGCCATAGTACCGACGATTTTGTCGGTTGCCTGCCAATTAGGTCCGGGTGGTGCGTCCAGTTCCACATACGTAATGTGTCCCGCATTACAAAGGGCGTGGAAGGGAGCCTCGATACGAATCTTTTGGGCGATGGAGAGCTGATGATACACCGGCACATGGAATGAGTTGGTGTAAAACTCCCTATCGGTAACGCCTTTGATGATGCCATAGCGCTCTGCATCAGGGCGAACCATCTTGCCCGATAGGCCTTCTCCTGGGGTTGCCAGTAAGGTGAAGTTTAGACTATGGCGCTGGGTAGCCTGATCACAGATGGAACGCATATATTGGATAATCTGCAATCCTAACTCCAAAGCCTCTGGGCTCTCGCCATGGTGAGCACCACAGAGGGCCGTCAACGTTTCTGCCAGACCTATGAAGCCAATACTAAGGGTTCCATGTTTGATGGCTGGCTCGATGCGATCGTTAGGCATTAACTTGTCACTATCGAGATAAACGTGTTGCCCCATTAGGAAAGGCATATCCTTTGCCCTTAGGTTGGATTGAATGCGATAGCGATGAAGCAACTGTTCAATGGTCAGCTCCATTACTCCTTGTAACAAGGAGAAGAAGCGATCCAAGTTCCCATTGGCCTTGATGGCTAAGCGTGGCAGGTTAATGCTGGTGAAGGAGAGATTCCCCCTACCGGCTATTTGTGCTGGCCCGTTGACGTTACTTACCACCCGCGTGCGACACCCCATATAAGCCACTTCATCATCGTTCTGATTAAAGGGAGCGTCAAGGAAGGAGAAGGACGGGTTGAGACGCACGGAAGCCACTTCCAGAGCCAGTTGGTAGAGGTCATAGTTGGGATCCCCCGGTTCGAAGTTTATCCCTTTCTTGACCTTGAAAATAATGTTGGGGAAGATGGGGTGCTCCCCTCGCCCTAGACCCGCCTTGTAGGCTAGGAGCAGTTGCCGAGTCACACGGCGAGCGCCTTCAGAGGTTCCTGTTCCTACATTCAAGCTGCTGAAAGGTACTTGGGCTCCCGCCCGCGAATGTAGAGTATTAAGGTTAAAAATGAGAGACTCCATTGCTTGGTAAGTGTCCTCATCACTGGCGTGTTCGGCAAAAGGGCCGATGTCCTTGTCAAAATTTGGGAAGGACTGCCCTCCATGCATATCGTTTTGTAATCCTTGCAGAATTATGGCTGCCAGTGCTGCCGCCGTTCCGATGCGACGGGGAGGACGAATATAGCCGTGTCCTGGGTTGAAACCGTTGGCCAATAGACGATAAAGATCGGTTTGTACACAGGTTAATGTCATCCCATACCAGGCAAAATCGTGGATATGGATATCCTTTTCTCGGTGGGCAGCTGCAATATGCTCAGGTAGGCCGCGCCTCTCCCAGAGATAGGCACTGGCTGCTTCGAATATCTGTAACCCCTTGGCCGAAGGTGAATTCCCTACGTTGGCATTCTCTTTATGGGTTTCCCTCATGATCTCTTGCATGGTATCTAGGAGGGCATGTTTTCCTTCACGGTAAGCAGTGCGCTGATTGCGGTAAGTGATATAGGCGCGAGCGGTCTGTAGGTAACCGGCTTGCATAAGGGCCCTTTCAGCTGCGTCTTGCACTTCCTCTACCGTCGGGAACTCACCTTTGGTTAGTTTGCTAACTTCCTCTAGGACAAGGGGGCAGAGTTTTGTTGCTGTGACTATATCGCCCTCTTGGCTTGCCTCTAGTGCCTTAGTAAGAGCAGCGATGATTTTTCCGGGAGCAAACTCAACTCGACGCCCATCCCGTTTGATAATGTGTGTAAAAGTTGGGGGCACCGTATTCACCTCGTCTTATCTTATTGATACAATATGTAGTAGTTAACATATCTTAACATACTAGAACTAGTGTAGCACCTAGCTTACTGGCTGACAAGCTAGCCAGAAAAAAACAGACATGCCCTATTAGCTTAAAGGTAGGAGGCCAAACATGCAAGTTAGATTGGCAGGTATTAAACAAGAAAGTGTTACCGACGGCGCAGGATTGAGGGCGGTGGTCTATTTCCAGGGTTGTCCACATCATTGCCCTGGTTGTCATAATCCGGAAAGCCATGATCCTCAGGGTGGGTATTGGGCAGATACCGATGAAATCCTTGACCTGCTATGCAGTAATCCGCTGATCGACGGAATTACTTTATCGGGTGGGGAGCCATTACTGCAACCGCAAGCTGCTTTAGCCCTAGCAAGGGGAGCACGTCAGAGGGGTAAGAACGTCTGGGTCTATAGTGGGTTCACACTGCCGGCCATCTTGCGGGATCCTTTCAAGCGGGCTGTGCTGGAGTATACCGATGTCCTTGTGGATGGAGAGTTTATCCTCGCGGAAAGGGATTTGAGTTTGCCTTATCGGGGATCGCGCAATCAGCGTCTGCTTACACCAGCTGCATGGCAAGCGCTGGACAACTAGCTAGTAAGGCTACTTTTTGTGCACTTGCACGTATAGAATGGAAGAGAGGGTATGGGAGGTGCAGAGCATGCAATATCGTCGATTGACAAGAAGCCGCACAAACCGGGTTATCACCGGCCTTTGCGGCGGGATCGGGGAGTACTTGAATGTTGATCCGGTGATCATACGTCTATTGTGGCTATTATTACCGGGGCCCAACTTATTCGCCTATTTAGTCGGTTCTCTTATAGTTCCAGAAAGTTAGAGGTTGGAAGAAGGCATATGCTCAGAAAAGGTTTGGTTCTTATTCTAGTGGTTGTATTGATCCTTCCTACGCAGTTGGCACAGGCCGCGCCTACGGTGCTCACTCAAGCCAAAACCACTGAAAAGGTTGTCGCCCTGACTTTTGACGATGGTTGGGATAATAAGACGTGTGAGTTGGTGAGGCAGATACTAGCCGAGTACGGAGTGTTAGCCACCATTTTTCCTGTGGGGACATGGGCCGCCAGCAATAGTGCAGTAGTTCAGCGATTCCTAGCCGACGGCCACGAACTGGCCAACCACAGTATGACCCATCCCAAGTTAACTATGCTGAGTTTGGCCCAGCAGGAAAAGGAACTGCGGGAGGCCCATGCGGTGCTGGCTAAGATAGGAGGCCAACAGTTGACCAATTTTGTGCGGCCACCTTACGGCTCCTACGACAAGAACACATTACAGGCAGCGGCTAACTTGGGCCTGCAGCCCATCACCTGGTCCATCGATTCCTGGGATTGGCGCGATATACCGGTGGATCAAGTAGTAAAGCGGACTTTGGAAGCGGCCAGACCTGGCGGCGTGATTCTCATGCATTTGGCTGGGCGCAACACGGTCAAAGCTTTGCCACGAATAATTGAGGGACTGCGTAACAAAGGTTACACTTTCGTCCTGCTTTCCCAGCTTTTTTCTCAGCACGGTGTGGTGAAGCAAAAGCCACTGGAGGTCTATTATCAAGGGGAAGTCTTAGCTATGGAACCAGCTGCAAGGTTAGTGGACGGTGTTACCTATGTGCCCTGTCGCGAGTTTCTGCGCCATTTTGGCTGGTGGGTGCACTGGGATAGTGAGCTGCAGACAGCCGTCTGCCACTCGACCACTAAGCAGCTGATGGTAAAGACTCAGGCTGATGATTCTTCCGGTGGGCTAATGGGCCTATTACTGAACGGAAAACTATATGTTCCTTTGCGGGCTATGGCGGGTGAACTGGGGCTGCAAGTGGGATGGGACTCTCACAATAATCGGGTTACACTGCGCTAAACTAATGGCCACACCTTATGTGGCGTGGCCATTGTTGCTTTCTTGCTTTAGGGTCTTGGGGGCCTTGATGCAGGTAGAGGCTACTATTCCCATTACTCCCGCTGTAATGGCAGCCGTCAAGAAAAGGAGAGTCGTGTTCTTTGTCACTAGCCAACCAAAAATGGGAGGGCCGAAAGCAGTTCCAAAAAACCGGGCGGTGCCGTAGAGAGCAGTGATCATGCCTCTTTCGTGCTGAGCGGCTGCTCCGGTAATAAGTAGATTTATGGCAGGCAAAGCACCACCTGTACCTATTCCTTGTAGGGTAGCGGCGGTAAGCAGCAGATAGAGGTTATTCGTGAAAGCAGGAAAGAGTAGGGCTACAGCTACCATAGTCATGCCCAGAATAGCCACTAGTTTACATGTTTTCCCGGCCTGCTTTTGTAACCACGCTCCGCTCAAGTAGGAGGTGAGGGCCATTCCCAATACGGGTATGGCGATAACGAGTCCCTTTCTGAGGCCTTCTATACTATAGTTGTCCTCTAGAATATCAGAGAGGTAACTCAACAGACCAAAGAGCAGAAACAGAACTAGGGAACCTGCCAAATAGGCAGCCCCAAGGGAAAGGGCATTTCTCTTCAGTATTCTCCCTATCTCGCTGAAATAGGTACCGGCTCCTACCGGTTCCTTTTGTCTTTCTGGCTCTTT
Organism: Bacillota bacterium; assembly: GCA_029781045.1. Classification (GTDB taxonomy): domain Bacteria; phylum Bacillota; class UBA994; order UBA5500; family UBA5500; genus UBA5500. Next base: position 23,524 of record JAKOXL010000024.1, read on the forward strand.
CACTGTAACCCAAACTCCGATAGCTACGGGGACTGCTAACAGAGGATAAACAAAAAAGGGTGCAAACCAGATGATGAGGCCGGCAAGAGAGCCTAGAATAGGGCTAACAACTTTACCCAGGCCGTTAGCCGATTCCAAAAGCCCCAGAGCTTTCGCTCTTTCACTGGATTGAAAGATGTCTCCGGTCAAAGCCATGGCCATTTGATAAGTTCCCCCTCCTCCTAGCCCCTGTAACACACGGGCAGCTAGGAGAAAAGGGAAAGGGTAGGGTATAAGCATAGCTGCTACACCTGCCAGCAATCCACCTATGCCAAAAACGAAAAGGGCTGGCACAATCACTACCTTTCGCCCATAGCGATCCGATAAGAAACCGGCAAGCGGAATACTAAGTCCGGCGGGCACAGAAAAGGCGGTCACTATTAGCCCAACCTGAAAGGGTGTCAGCTGCATCTGGCCCTGCATCATGGGTAAAACTGGTATCAGTAGGCTGTTGCTAAGTACCATGACAAAGGGTACTCCACAAAGGAAGGCGAAGGGGATGCGCATGCTGGCTTTCATCAAGCTGCCTCCTTCAGGATATCAGTCTACGTTAGCTTCACCCTTGACCTCATTGGGTATGCGGCTTGGTAGCTTCTCGTTAACAGATAGAAGCAATGCCCATGCCATAGCTTGTAATAGGGCAGCCAGTAGAAAGCCGCTGTCAAAGCTGCCAGTCAGATCAACAATCAGTCCCGTAATAGTTGGTGCCAGTACCATGCTTATCGTACCGGCGAAGTTAAGGAGAGCAAAAGCTTTGCCATGGGAGTTGGCAGCGGTTTGCTCGGCAACTGAAGCAATTAGTAGGGGGTCAATTACCAGTTTTCCGCTGAGCCCATACAACAAGAGGGCCGCATATAGTCCTATCACCGACGGTGATAAGACCACCAAGGCTAAAGCCAACGCTTCCAGCGGCAGCAGCCAAAGCATTATTCGGCGCCGCTCACCGCTACGGTCGGCCAAAATACCGATGAGTATGGCGCTAGGAATGGTGGCCAGCGGCATAATTGTGCTTACTACCCCAGAGATACCACCTTCCATGTTGCGCACTGTCTGCAGATAATAAGGCAGCCAGGTGACTATCACATAAAAACCATACATGGAGAGGGCGCCTACTAGAAAGAGTTTTACCAGATTAGCGCTGGGGTAAAAGGGGGCGGGTGGCTCCAGCAACTCGTCAGCCTTCTCCGAGCGGGCATCTGGTTTCACCAACTTTGCCATGACGGTAGTGAGAATAAAGGCTAGCCCCCCACCCAGTAGCAGTGGGTAGCGCCAGTTGAGACCTAGGCGCCACACCATGATGCTGGCAATTAAGGTGCCTAGGCCGATGCCCAGGGCACTGCCGCTCATAGTTAGAGCACTGGCAAGAGCACGGTATCTGGATGGGACTGCAGCCGTACTTATCGCATATTGCGGGGCAAAATAGGTGCCTTGACTCAATCCCGTAAGAGCACGGGCCCCGACCAACCAATAGAAAGTGGTGGCCATTCCGGAAGCCAGAGCGCCCAGCGCATGAAACAAGAAGCCGGGAACGAGGACTTGCTTGCGCCCCCAACGATCAGCCAGCATGCCAGCTGGCACTTGCGCGGCGGCATAAAAGAAGAAGAAGTCCCAATTGGGTACGACTGAGGCCCCAAAGCCCTTCTAGAGCGGACATTATTGCTGTTAGTGATGTGCGGTTGGCATACATTAGTAGCCAACCGAGGAAAAAGACGAAGACTAGACTTTTCCAATACTTTTCCTCTCGTGACAAGCCTCTGACCTCCTTCTTATATTAGGTTTGTGTAGCGAAATATGGTATGATGAAACTTAAACAAGCCGGACATTAGGGGAGGTGTCCCTTTTGGATCCAGTCGCCTTTACTATTGCTGGTATAGAGATACGTTGGTATGGGATTATAATCTCACTAGCCATTTTCTTGGGTTTACATCTGTCACTGCGGGAAATCCGTCGTCTAGGTGAAGACGAAGATAAGTTCATCTCTCTGTTCTTATACGTAATCCCGGCTGCTATTGTGGGCGCGCGCCTCTATTATGTGGCCTTTTCCGGAATGCTCGACTGGTACATGCGCCATCCCTTGGAGCTTATCAACACCCGTCGAGGTGGTATGGCTATTCATGGCGCTTTGATTGGCGGCTTCTTAGTCGGCTGGCTATTCACCCGTCGACACAACATCAACTTTCGCAAGTGGGCCGATGTGGTAGCCCCCAGTGTGATTTTAGGGCAAGCCATTGGCCGCTGGGGAAACTATTTTAACCAAGAAGCCTATGGTCGGGAAACCAATCTGCCTTGGGCCATGTATATTGATGGTGCTTACCGGCACCCTACTTTTCTGTATGAATTCTTGTGGAACCTGCTGGTCTTTGCTTGGCTTCTGCAACGTAGAAAGCGAAAGAAGTTTGAAGGGGAGCTGGTGCTGTGGTATCTCTTGCTGTATTCAGTGGGGCGCTTCTTTATCGAAGGTCTGCGCACCGACAGTTTAATGCTAGGTCCCATTAGAGTGGCTCAACTGTTGAGCTTGTCCTTAATAGCTGTCTGTTCCTATTTGCTATGGCGAGGGAACAAGCAATCCCAATCAATATAGGTCATAGGGAGGCTGTGCAAGTCAAAGCTTGCGACAGCCTCTAAGTTATTCTGCGAGCCCTTAACCAAACAAGCAGGGGGTGCCCCAATCCCACCACCACAACGGCTTCACTGATTCCCAGGGTGATGACACATAGCCAGTAAGGAATTCCTAAAGCTGGGGCCAAGTAGATACTGACGAGGACTCCGTTGAGCACAACAGGCCAGAGATAGGCTAGCCAGCTGTCTCTTGTACGATAGGTTAGGTAGGCAGCGATCAAGGTCACCAGGCTACCGCCGAAAATATCTAAAGGCCCGAAGCCTCCCATAATATTGGCTAAAAGTACACCCACATATAAGGCGATGACCGATTCGGGGTATATGATCGGCAATACGGTCAGGGCTTCGCTGGCCCGAAACTGAATGTGGCCAAAACCCACGGGTGCGACTATGAAGGTGATAGTAACATATAGACTTGCGATTATTGCTCCTCTTATTAGCTTCCTCGCCATGCTCCCTTTCCTCCTTCTCGTTATTTCCGATGCAAAGATAGTCTAGTAGAACACTGCCTGAATAGCAACTCTTGCACCATGGAGACAAAAATAACATATTATGCAGCATCGAGGGGAGCAAGAAGTGGTATGGAACACTATTTTCTTGCTGTTCATAAGATGGTTTGAAAGGGCTGCACGGTGGTGCAGAATGAGCAAAGGAGGGAAGAAGGAAGCATGTGGAACAGCACCAAGCTATCAGGCGGTCTACGCGAGATAACGACCAAAGCGACCTGCGCCAAAGGCCAGAAGCGTTTCCGCCAGATACATAGTATCGTTACCGCCAATCCCGCAGAGCTTGTGCTGGGGAGCAGGATTACCAGCCATAATTACTCGGCCTGCCCTTTAGCCAACTCCGTTGAGATTAAAGGGTCCTACGATCTGCATATCTGGTACACATACGCAGACGGAACTCTAACTGCTGTGGAAAAGAAGACGGTTCGCTATACCGAGCATCTCCCAGTAATCGATTTGGAAGGAGAGCGTCTGCGGAAGGATGAGACTGTAGAGATTACTGTGACGCGGGAGCCGGAAGTAGCAAACATGCACGTCCGTCGGGGCGCAGTCCAGGTCGAAGTGGATTTGGAGTTCTATGTCGAGATCGTCGGTGAGACTAAGCTTTGGGTAAGGGTCTATGAACCTCCCTTTGCTGATGATGACAAAAAGGCCAAAGCACTAGAGCTTGATGCTAGTGGCGACTATTTTGATGAAGACGATTTCGACGACGAGGAATACGAAGATGAATGGGAGGATGAAGACGAGGACTTCGTTCTGTAATCCCTCCAGCTAGAATAGCGGTTAGTTAATGCTCCAGAGGTATCTCTGGAGTATTTTTTTTGCCTGTCCACAAAAGGCACCGCAAATGCTGACTCATCATATCTTGAAGCAGAACTCCACAGAAACTGGGGGTGCAACAGCGTTGGTCAGGGTCCAACTATTTGCGTTGCAGAATCCAGGGGAGGTACATCTCCCTGCCAGTCTTAGTAAGGATTTGCCTAGGGCTACAACTGTTGGCAGTGTTTCCTTTGGTCAAAGACAAGCAGAAGCAGTTTTCAAATCCCCCGATAATCATCGCCGTGACAATAGATTGGGGATGGGCGCCGATATAATGCAGGCTTTAGGTCTGCGCCCAGGAAGCAGGCTGCGGGCAGCATGGGATAGTACCCGCAACCGGCTACGTTTGGGGCCAGTGGTGGCTATTATGGCTTGGCGCTGCCGTTCGTTTCCATCGTTTCACCTTTTTGGGCCCGCTACCGACATGGTTCGTACTTTCGTGCGCTTGGTACGAGCCCGTGGCGCAGTAGGTTATGCCTTCTCCCCCAAGGAAATCCATTGGGAGAGCAATAGTGTGATCGGCTATATTCCGGCTGGGCGAGGATGGCGGAAAGCTCTGATGCCTTTGCCCGACGTTGTCTATGATCGCATTCAAAGCCGGGCCATTGATGCCAGTAAGCGGGTGCAAACTGCCAAGCAACGACTGATGGCCATGGAGAGCATCCACTATTTTAACCCCTTTTTTCTTGATAAATGGGAAACATACGAGGCCCTAGTTCAGGACCCGCAGGCTAAACACTACTTGCCGAGGACAGAGCGACTAACCTCTCTGGACCAACTTGGTCCATGGTTACGAGCATACCCCACAGTGTTCATCAAACCTGCCAGCGGCTCCTTAGGAATGGGCATCGTTAAGATTAGCCGCATGGCTCGCGGTTACCGTTATCACCGGATTCGCATGGGTGGTGGCAGCCGTGCCGGGGTCTGTAGTTCTCTACGGAAACTACAAGCTCGACTGCGCGCCATTCTGCCGCGGCGCTCTATGATTATTCAACAGGGGTTGAACCTAGCGCGTTATGGAGGTCGTCCCTACGATATCCGAGTAATGGTGCAAAAAACGCCGCGGGGTAACTGGGTGTGCACCAACATGATTGCTAGGGTGGCATCTCCCGGAAGTGCGGTTTCCAACGTGGCTGAGGGAGGCACTATGATTTCGGTACGACGGGCGATAAAAGGGTCCCTAAGGATTAACCCGCGGGTTGCAACACGACGGATAAGGCGCGGAGCCCGGATAATTGCCCGTGCGGTGGAAACCCAGTTAGGTCAGGAGTTTGGTGAGTTTGGAGTTGATATGGCTCTAGATCGGAGAGGAAGGTTATGGTTAATCGAAGTCAATGCCAAACCCGGTCGCCAAAACGACAATCTACCAGGTATTCCTCCTTCCATGCGCCGGATCGCCCGCTACGCGGTGGCGCGGGCCAGGTTTAGCGAAAGGGGGTGAGTCGGTTGGCACAGGGTCTAGTCATAATGCCTAATGAGGTAGCAAGTGGCCTGCTATCTGAGTTATTGCCGGACGTAACAGTTAGCACCACCTATCAGCCTGGAAACTGGAGGTTCATTATACGGTTTGGTGAAGCAAAAGGTAGCGATGATAGTTCCTTTGTCCTCAATAGAGCAGCAGTGCTGGATACTCCCGACCTGCTCAGTGAATCCCAGGCCCATTGGCGAGCCAGTTCCTTGCGTTTCTTAGCTCCGGGGAGACGTATAACCTTCTATAAACGCTATCGGGTGCACGTGTTTGATCTGGAGCCCATCTATATGCAGAGGATAGAGATTGGTCGGCGCCGTACCATTGCGATAAAACCCAACAGTTCCCAAGAAGCACGGAGGGTAGGAGAGCTGGCAGTGCGGGCCTTCTACACCGCGGGTCTAGACGTGGGGGCAGTAGATATTGGCATCAGCAGTAGAGGTAGACTGTATCTTATCAATATCTCAGCCTGCCCTCGCATGGGGAGGGCAATCGCCTTAGCCTACGCCAAGCATATACAGGCGTGGATAAAACGTATGGAGGTCTATTGGACCAGGAGTCTTCTATCGGGACCAAAATGCCCCCAGTATCTGATCGGCGCTGATCCAGAATTTGCACTGCGCGACGCCCGCACGGGGCGTATGATTTTTGCTTCCGACTATTTCCCTATACAGGGTCTGGTTGGTTGCGATGCGCGCCGTGTTAAACTCGGGCGCTCCGGATACCCGCTAGCTGAGATTCGCCCTACTCCTACTCAATGTCCCCTAGAACTCTATGAGGGGATCATCCGAGCCTTACGTAGAGCCAACCGTCTGATGCCGAGCCGCTATGTGCAGTGGCGAGCCGGAACTCTACCTTTTAGTCAGTTGCCAGTTGGTGGGCATATCCACTTCAGTATGTTACCCACAGGTCCCTTGCTCCGGGCCCTAGATAATTATCTGGCCGTTATATTCCTGCTGCTCGAGAACCCAGCTGCCGCCCGCAGCCGCCGGAAAAAGTATGGTTGGCTTGGGGATTACCGTTTGAAAACCCATGGTGGCTTTGAGTATCGAGTGGTCCCCAGTTGGTTGGTAAGCCCAGTCTTTGCTCGAGGCGCCCTTTGTTTGGCTAAGGTAATAGGTTGTGACTGGCCTTATTTACGTTTTGATTTATTCATCCGACCGGAGGCCAAAATGGCCTTCCGACAAGCGGATCAAGACTATTTTCGTGCTCAGCTACCAACCCTCTTGGCGGCCATCCGCTCGCTACCCACTTATGAAACCTATGCCACAGAGATAGAAGCACTTCTGAGTTTTATTGAGCAGAACAAGCGCTGGAAAACATCCGATGATATTCGGCGTAGTTGGCGCCTGGTTAAAAACCGCAGGCGTCGTGCTTGAGCACAGGCTATTTATGAAAGCCATATATTGTACTACAGCAGGCTACTAGCCTAGGCCAACGAGAGGCTCTGCAATATTTGTTGACAATCCCTTGAAAGAGAAAGAGATGAATAAGGGGTGGATAATGTGGCATCAAGCCGCGTATTGGTGGGAGTAATGACTGCCCGCAGGCCGGGCGCGCGCCCTTTTGTGGAGGGTAGGTTCCTACGTGAACTGTCGTATGCGGCACGTCAAGTCGGAATGCGGTTGATTGTGTTTAGTCCTCTAGATATTAACTGGGGACAACGTCGAGTCCTTGGTTTCACCTATCGTAGGGGGGTTGGTTGGCAAGGCCGTTACTATCCGGTGCCTCGGATAGTATATGATCGCATATTCCCTAGCCGAGGAATGTGGGGACTGTACTTTGGGCAGGTAGCCCGAATGCGTCGTGCTTTCCGCGTTACCATGATGGGGCGTGGCTTGCACGGCAAGTGGCAAATGTATAGGATTGTACGTCGTTACGAAGACCTACGCCCCCACCTGCCCGAGACCAGATTGGGGAGTGTTCGAAACCTAGCAATAATGCTGAACCGCTTCGACCTGGTCTATGTTAAACCCGTCTTTGGCAGTGGAGGCAAGGGAATAGCCCGCATTCGACGCTGGCGTGGTGGCTATATAGTGGACCGTGTTGGCCGTCCACGTCTCCACGCCAGCTCTCTGGCGTCTGTGGTTGCGGCTCTTGGTGGGATGAGTCGTCGTTATGTGGTTCAGCAAGGCCTAAGGCTCAACTACTTACGAGGAAGTACTTTTGATATCAGGGCCATAGTTCAGAAGAACGGGGAAGGTCAGTGGCAGGTTTCCGGCAAGGCAGTACGGATGAGCCGCCCGGGACGGATTACATCCAATTTGCACACCGGGGGGCGAGCCTATTCTGTGCCTGCCCTTCTACAACGCTGCTTTCCCGACAGGGCAGAGGAACTGGAGCAAGAACTGGATAAACTTGCCATTCGTGTAGCGGAAGTCATGAATAGGCATGCTGGTCCTCTTTGCGATCTCGGCCTAGACCTAGGCATAGATGCAAATGGCAAGATATGGATAATAGAAGTCAACTCAAAGCCTGGTCGAAAGGTCTTTCTGCAAATGGGTGACCGGGAGGGGCGTCAACGGGTGGTACGTACATTGATGGAGTATGCCAAGTACCTGAGTGAGCAACGCAATGAGCAACGGAGCCGGGGGAGGTGAACAGTTGATGGGCGAGACAAATCTGGCTAGGGTTGTCAGTCGTAGAGCATCATCTACCTGTACCTTACCCCGCAGCCTCCTAGAAAGAACCGGATGGCGGACAGGGGAGATCGTCACTTTTTCCTTCGGCAGTGCTAGTCGTCGCATGCGGGTACAGGGTGGTGAGGAGGATGTTTGGCAGCTGCCAGCGTCCCTTTTGCGGTCCTTGGGGATGGTGCCTCGGCGGTGGTCTTACCACCTGGATACAGAAAGAAGATGGGTAAGGTTCGGTCCCCTCATCGGTATTTTGACCACATGGCAGACTACTCCCTATTTCCGCTCAGTAATGCGGGCTGCCGCCAGTCGTGGGATGATGGCGGTGGTTTTCCGTCCCCAAAACCTGCATCCGGGAGGACGTCAACTGGAGGGATGGGGCCTAGTAAACGGGATAGTCAGGCCGGTAAGAGTGCCTTGGCCCGATGTTGTATACAACCGCATTCCTAATCGAGGAGACGAGCTTCTACGGAGCACCAGAGTATGTAAACGCAGGTTAGAACAGGCGAGAGTACCCGTATTCAACCGACGGTTCTTTCATAAATGGCGCATTCATCGTCTTTTAAGGCGAGATGAAACAGCCTTACGCTATTTACCGGAGACGCAGCCGATGCTTAACTTGCAACAAGTTAGGCATTTCCTTAACCGCTATCCCGCGGCTTACCTGAAACCCAATGGCGGTAGTAAAGGGCACGGCATTGTGCGGGTTTTGCGGCTCCGAGGCCAGGGCTACCAGATTTCTTTCCGGAAGGGAAACCGCAATTATCAACACACTGTGGGAAGTTGGCCGCAGGCGGCGTCAATAATCAGACGGGCTATGGCGCCTCGCAGTTATTTGATACAAGAAGGAATCGCCTTAGCCAATTATCGAGGTCGTCCCTTCGATGTAAGAGTAACGTTATACAAGAACGGTCAAGGGGAATGGGTGCCTTGTGGTCCAGCTGCCAAGATCGCTGGTTATGGAAGTATAACGACCCACGTGGCTAACGGAGGTCGTGTGATTCCGCTTTCTCGCGCTCTGCGCTATGCTTTTGGCAATCAGGCGGAGGAGATTAGGACGCGAATTGAAGCAGCAGCAGTGGATCTAGCCCTAGCTGTAGAACGCGTGACATCTCTCCAACTGGGTGAGATTGGCCTTGATATCGGGTTAACCGCGCAGGGACGTGTGGCCATGTTTGAAGCCAATAGTAAGCCCGGGCGGGCAGTCTTCGCAGCGGCTTGGAATCGGCAGGATCGTTGGAAGTCGTTATTACATCTCTGCGACTATGCGGCCAGTTTGGCTGGTTTTGATAGGGGTGTGAGTTGATGCAGAGACCGATTCTCGGAATTCTAACGGCAGGAAAGGGATCAGTTCCGGGGAACCGCGAAATGTTCCGCTTTGTGCAGCAGGCCTGTCGGGAGGCAGGTCTGACTGCCTACGTTTTTACACCGGCCCAAGTGAACTGGTCACAGCGGATTGTATATGGCTATCGGTATGTCGGTGGTCGCTGGCGACCTGGCCGATTTCCGCTTCCGCAGGTAGTCTACAACCGGGTGCCAAATCGGCAATTGGAAGAGAGTGCTGAAGTAAGACAACTGAAACGGCGGCTGCAGGCTAGGGGCATTCCCTATTACAATGCCACATACTTGAACAAATACGATCTTTATCGACTGTTGGTAACTGAATCTGCTATTAAGCCTCACTTGCCGTGGACGAAGTTGGTGCGGAGTCGAGCCGACATTTACGATGCTTTGCAGCGATTTGGCCGTATCTACCTGAAGCCGAGGCACGCTTTTGCCGGCAAAGGTATCATGATGGTCAGCCTCAAGGGCAATGCTTGGGCCTTGCGTTACCGCCAAAATAATAGCAATAGGGTGATACAAGGCAGCAAACTATCCGAGCTCTGGCCGCGATTGGATCAGCGCATGGGGCGCCAAAGTTATATCGTGCAGCAAGCTATTTCCCTAGCCCAGTATCGCGGCCGCAACTTTGATGTTAGGTTACTGGCGCAGAAAAATGGTCAAGGCAGGTGGCAGGTCACCGGCATGGGGATGAGGGTGGCTAGTAAAGGTGGGATCACCACCCACGTGCCCAACGGAGGATTTATCGCCCCCGCCGAAGAGGTACTGGCCGATGTATTTGGTGCCGAAGCGCCGCAAGTACGCCAGAAGGTGGAGCAGCTGGCACTACAGATTGCACCCATCATTGAAAGGGGCTATAGAGGCCTTTTTGGCGAGATGTCAATGGATATTGGCCTAGATACAACCGGTCATCCATGGTTCTTTGAGGCCAATGCTAAACCCATGCGCTTTGACGAACAGGGCATTAGGCGCAAGGGTTTACAAACACTGACAGCTTATGTGCAGTACCTTGCTAAAAGGGCTGGCACCGGGGGGTAAACCGATGATAACTTACCGCCAAATAACGGAAAAGGACTTCTCTGAACACAGGGCCAACATATTACGCCTCGTCAGGCTTCATGCCGATAATCACATTACTCGTAAGGCTCTCAACCACCTTCGCCGTTTCCGTTCAGAAAAGCTTTCTAGAGAAGGCAATGTTATCTGGACCGCTTGGGATGGTCAACTTCTTGTGGGCGTGATCTTCTGCGAACGTTTTGGTAACCGCACATCCCTGGCGGTAGTGCGGAGAAGCCACCGCTCTCAGGGCATAGCTAAAGAGCTATTGCGCTTAGCAGTAAACACTATGGGTAGATTCTATGCGGAAGTGGCCGCCGATAATCCCGCCAGTCTAAAGGTTTTGTTCGGTATGGGCATGGTCGCCTATGATGTTTTCCCTCGTAGAGGCAAATGGATACTCCGAGTACGCAATGGTTTCAAAGTTGACAAAGAATAGGCACCAGCCAGGTTCCCGTAGTACAGGGGCCTGGCTTTGTTGTTACAAGCATATTCCTGCCTGTTTATCAATAGGTATGAAACGATAGAGAGTCTTGGGCGGAAGGAGTAATCCACATGAGCACTTGGCGTGGTAGGGACATTGCGAACGCTTTTGGCATCAGCGATGAGGGCATGGTGCTGAACGGGGTCTTTTGCCTAAACACTCCCTTCGGGTTAGCTACTCCGTCAGTGTATCGGGGAGATCTGGACTTCTTGCAGTGGCTAGGAACTCAAGTTCCCCAAATTAACACGCGGCTGGGGCGGTTAAGCCTGAGTCGGTTACTAACAGCACCCTCGGGTCGGTTTTATGCGGAAGTGGGTGGAGAAACGGTCTTATTATCCGTATTAGAAACGGGGCCCAGTTGCGATCCTCGCAACGCCTTTGAGTTGTTCACGGTGGCTGCTGGCCTAGCCCATGTGCATCAACAGGAGGTGGGGGTAGCGGGGGCAGCACCCGACTGGCTGAAGTATTATCAAATGCAAAGGGACAAGTTGGCACAGCTAACGCCTACCAATTTGCCGAAACGTGCTTTGATTGCGTGGGCCAACTTGGAAGAAACGTGGCGCTTATGTGCAGAAGAGGCCATTAACCTGCTGAGCCAACTGAGAGACATGGCTCGGGAGCTTTGCCTGGTTTTAGGCTTGCAGTCCTTTTCTGATTTTGTCTATCTGGCTGATAGGCACCAAGTTCATTATAACCTGGTGGTCAGGTGCCATCTGGACTCACCTGCAGTAGATCTAGCTCGCTTGGTGGCGTCTGCGGGGAGTGAGGGCAGAATCGCGCATAACATGCTTTTATCTTACCAGCGGGTAAGAAGGCTGACTAAAGGCGAATGCCAAGAGCTCTTTGCCCATCTGTGGTTCCCACACGAGGTTGATTTGGCCATCTTTTCTGATCCTACGGTTACTCCGTTACGCTTGCAACGGGCTTGCCATCTATTGCAGGAGAAAATAGGCATGATCTCAGAGTTGGAAGATATTTTGCTGCCTACGGCCGAGGAGCCCAGTGGGCAGAGGGAAATAAGGGAGGTATTAACTGTGAACGAAAAGAAAGTGGAACCGGCACAGATTGATGCTGTGGAACTCCAATTGGAGCCAGTTCTCGATGAACCTCTGGCCGCGGCGGAAACGGCAGAGGAAGCCATGCCCGCCGTCCCAGCTGAGCAAGAGGCAAAGCGGGAAGAAGTGCAGATTAACATGATTGCGGCTACGACTAGGCGGGCCAGTGTGTGGGGACCTTTCCCAGCGCCTTTGAAAAAGGTAGAAACCAAAATTGAATCCAAAACTGAAGACCCACAGGAAGGAGAGAAAACGAGTCAGGAGTAAACCCACTGCTTTGTAGTGATAAGAATATCGGTGGGGCATACTAACTCTGTCATTATAGCTGCACTTCTAGCAGAAAGGGTGATGGTCGTGGCTCGAGGGCGAGGCATAATGTCTGACGAACTCAAGTACCGACTAGCCGACGAACTGGGTTTCGGGGATATGGTACGTCAACATGGTTGGGGTGCCATCACAACCCGAGATGCTGGCAATCTGGTAAAGCTGGCTATTGCCAAGGCGCAACAGATGATGCAAGAGCAGCTATAATGGCTTGGGGGGCTATCCGCTTTAGCGGATAGCCCCCGCTTTTGTTTCAGCAGGAGAATGGAGGGAAGAGGCGAAACAGCTAGGTGAGGTGAGGAGAGATGCGACAGATCCATGCTCAGGACATTGCCGCTATTGTGAAGGAACTCTGTGTCAAGGCGAACTTCGAGCTGCCCGCAGATGTTCGCGCTGCACTTCAAGCTGCCTACCATCGGGAAGAACAGGCCAGTAGACAAGTACTGGATGACTTGCTACAGAATGCCACCATTGCCGCCGAGCGAGAAGCGGCTCTTTGTCAAGATACCGGAATGGTAGTGGCCTTTGTTGAGCTGGGCCAAGCAGTGCAAATAGTGGGTGGATTATTAACGGATGCCATCAATGAAGGCGTACGTCAAGCCTACCGGGAGCAGCCTTTCCGCCATTCGATAGTGCAAGACCCCCTTTTCCGTACCAATACGGGCGATAACACTCCAGCAGTGGTGCATTTGCGATTGGTAGAGGGAGAGAAATGTAAGATAACGGTGGCGCCCAAGGGCTTTGGTAGTGAAAACATGAGTCGCGTCTACATGCTTAATCCCGCACAGGGATGGGAAGGGGTGGAAGAGCGAGTATTGGCTACAGTTCAAGAGGCGGGGCCGAATCCCTGTCCCCCACTCATAGTGGGTATAGGTTTGGGCGGCACGATGGAAAAAGCGGTCCTTTTGGCCAAGGAAGCTCTGTTTCGCCCTCTAGGAGAAAGTAATCCAGATCCGCGCTATGCGGCTTTGGAAGCATCCTTGTTGCAAGCTATCAACGCCAGTGGTATTGGACCCGGTGGAATCGGCGGCCGCACGACTGCCCTTGCAGTCCACATCAACTCCTATCCTACCCATATCGCTGGGTTGCCGCTGGCTATCAATCTGCAGTGCCATTCCTGCCGGCATCAAACGGCAGTCCTATAGGGGGGAGAGTTATGCAACATCGATTAACCACACCGTTGTTGCCGACTATTCGGAAGGAATTGACTGCCGGCGATACTTGCTTACTAAGTGGCGAGATCTATACAGCTCGCGATGCGGCCCATGCCCGTTTGGTAGCCGCCATTGAGCGGGGAGAAGAGTTGCCACTGAGTTTGCAGGATGCGTTAGTTTATTATGTGGGTCCTTGCCGTCCCGCTCCGGGGCGGGTCATAGGGGCGGCCGGGCCGACAACTTCGGGGAGAGTGGATGTTTATACGCCCACCCTGTTGCGCTTAGGTTTGGCAGGAACCATTGGTAAAGGGAAGCGGAGTCCCGAGGTTAAGGCTGCTATGCTTGCCCATGGAGCCGTCTACTTCGCCGCCACAGGAGGTGCTGGGGCTTTGCTGGCCCGCTCGGTAGTTGCCAGCGAACTACTACTATATCCCGATCTGGGTACGGAAGCGGTTTACCGTTTGCTGGTGAAGGACTTGCCGCTCCTGGTAGCCATAGATTGTCAGGGAAATGACATCTATGAACTTGGCCCTCAAAGGTATCGAGACAAGTAGAGTTAGAAGAGGGGCTGTCGCAAGACAGCCTCTCTTCTTTGTGCCGACAGACAGTGGGCTTAGTGTAGAGCCCAAGCAAGGGTGGCGATGAACAACGGATGCGAATGGCCTTAGTGCGATAACGGCTCTTCTATTTTATGGAAACAAACCGGTCCATTCTCCGAGCCATTTGAGCAGAAAACGACACATATCTGCAAGTTTAGAAGCCCTTTGTCACTCAAAAACCAAAAATGGGCAAAAAAATTCCGGGTAAATTCTTTTGACAAGAAGGAGTTGCTATTTGTAACGCGAATAATAGTGGTGAAAAGTGGAGTGAAGTGGGTCAAAGTGGGTGAAACGCAGGCAGAGGAGGGGGAAAATGCTACTTGGTGAATACCAACACAGTTTAGATACCAAGGGCCGTATAACGATCCCTTCCCGTTTGCGCGAAGGTTTGGGCGAACGGTTTGTAGTTACCAAGGGGCTTGATACCTGCCTTTTCGTCTATCCTCTGGCCGAGTGGGCCGCTTTGGAAGAAAAGCTACGTAGTCTGCCCCTAACCCGTGCTGATGCCCGTGCCTTTGTTCGTCTACTTTTTTCTGGTGCAGTTGAATGTGAGCCGGACAAACAAGGACGTGTTTTGCTTCCGCCTAATCTACGGGCTCATGCTCGCCTGGAGAAGGATGTCTATTTGCTAGGGGTATCCAATCGGGTAGAAATCTGGGATAAGGAGATCTGGGAACAATATAGCATGCAGGCTGCTGCTTCCTTTGAGCAAGCGGCTGAGCAACTAGAAGGCCTAGGGATCTAGCCGAGAAAGGTGGATAATCTGTGTCCTTTGAACATGAGCCTGTTTTACTGGCAGAGACCATTGAGTTGTTAGCCCCTCGCCCTGGGGAAATCGTGGTAGATTGCACTCTGGGTGGGGGTGGACATACTAGAGCGATCTGGCGCGCAATGCAGGGTAAAGGGCGCCTAATTGCCATTGATCAGGACATAGCCGCCATCAGTCATGCCCAGGCTAGTCTACCAAGAGAAATAACGGTGGTACATGACAATTTCCGCAATCTCCGTTCCATACTAATGGCCTTGGAAATTAAAGAGGTGCACCGCATTCTTTTTGATCTGGGTGTCTCTTCCCCTCAGTTGGACGAGGCTGAACGGGGTTTCAGCTATCAGCAGGACGCCCCTCTAGACATGCGGATGAATACCCATACGGAAATTACTGCTGCCCACCTAGTAAATGTGCTTCCTCAAGAGGAATTGTCTCGTATTCTCTGGGAGTTTGGTGAGGAGCGTTGGGCTAAGCGAATCGCGGAGTTTATAGTTATGCACCGTACCGAACAGGGGCCTATTTCCACTACAGGTCAGCTGGTGGATATTGTTAAGCGAGCGATTCCTGCCGGGGCTCGTCGGGAGGGTCCCCACCCTGCCAAGAGAACCTTTCAAGCTCTACGTATAGCGGTTAACAATGAGTTGGACCACCTTGCTTCTGCTCTGGAGCAAGCAATAGATCTGTTAGCCCCTGGTGGGCGAGTTGCTGTGATCACTTTTCATTCCCTAGAGGATCGAATTGTAAAGCAGGTTTTTCGTCAGCGGGAGAAGGGCTGTGTTTGTCCTCCGCAGCTTCCCATTTGTGTATGCGGGCAGCAGCCCACCTTAGAGATAATTACCAAGAAGCCGGTAGTTCCGAGCAACCAAGAAAGAGACCGCAATCCTCGCTCTCGTAGCGCGAAGTTGCGGGTAGCTGAGCGTCGCTAAGTTCTAGCCCATAAGTGAGGTGAATAAGTTTGTTAGTAGCGAAACAGCCATTGTATCAACCCCAACCACCCCTTAGGCAACCAGTTAGGGTGCCGAAAAGGGAGGCCAAACCTGCTCTTCTTACTGATTCGGAGAAACGATTAATCATTGCTGCTATCATACTGACAGCGGTCATGAGTTTTGGCATGATTTGGCGTTTTGCTGCGGTGAATGACCTCCAAACCCGCGTGAATCAGCTAGAACGAAGTATAGCCGCCCTAGAGGATGAAAATGCGGCGTTGATCATTCAGGTGAAACAACTAAGTGCGCCCCGCAGAATAGAAGACCGGGCCAACTTAGAACTGGGAATGCGCTGGCCCGAACAAACGCAGATCGTCAATGTTCTTGAAACCGGGCCGGAGCATTAGCATCTTACAGCTCGTCGCAGTTAAAGCGACGGGCTGTGTTTAGAGAGGAGCAAATGTAGAATGCAAACTCGGCGCCGAATAGGATTTGCTATGATGGTGTTCATGCTGACCATTGGTGCGCTTGTTTGTCGGTTAGCTTGGATACAGCTGATAAAAGGTCCAGAACTCACTCGCCGAGCTGTAGCTCAATGGATGCGTGAAATCCCTGTGGAGCCAAAAAGAGGAATCATCTATGACAGTAAAGGCAATGAGTTGGCGATAAGCGCTAGTGCTGATACTGTAGTAGCGTTGCCTGCTCAAATTCCTAAGGAAAAGGCTCCCGAGATAGCAGCCGAGTTGGCGCGTATATTAAACAAGAATGCGGAAGATGTTCTAAAGACAATAACCCAGAAAAAGGCCGCAGTCTACGTAGCACGGAAGGTAGACCCGGAAGTGGCCCGTGAGATCAGGGAGCTGGCACTACCCGGTATTACATTTACAGAGGAAAGTCGTCGTTATTATCCATATGGCAATTTGGCATCCCAGGTCCTAGGTTTTGCTGGGGTAGATAGTCAAGGGCTCTACGGGCTCGAACTTCAATATGATGAGTATTTGCGGGGCAAGCGGGGCTATCTGCAGTATCCCACCGATAATCAGGGGCAGGAAATCCCTAATGCTACACCCACCTACGTTCCACCCCAACCTGGATATAACATTCATCTAACCATAGACCAGGTCATACAACATATAGTAGAGCGAGAACTGGACAACTTAATGGTAATGCATAATGCAGAGAGCGTGACGGCTATTGTCATGGACCCTAACACAGGGAAGATCCTGGCGATGGCTAATAGACCTGATTTTGATCCCAATAATTATATGGCAGCCGTGGAGGAATACGGTTCCCAATCGGTCTGGCAAAACCAAGCCATATCAGGTGGTTTTGAGCCAGGAAGTACCTTCAAAGTTGTTACTGCCACCGCCGGACTAGAAAAGGGAGTTGTGCGAGAGGATAGTGTCTACTACGACAAAGGTTATGAAGTGGTGGCTGGTCATCGCATTCATTGCTGGAGAAGGACGGGGCATGGTCAAGAGACTTTTTTACAGGTGATGCAGAATTCCTGTAACCCGGGGTTTATCGATGTGGGAATGAAGCTGGGTGCCGACACCATGCTGGAATACCTACAAAAGTTCGGCTTCGGCCAGAAAACCGGGATTGACTTGCCGGGTGAAGCCGTAGGGGTTATGTTTAATAAAGTGGGGCCGGTCGAGCTGGCCACATTGTCCTTCGGCCAAGGGCCGTCGGTAACCCCCATTCAACAGGCAGCAGCAATGGCTGCCATTGCCAATGGCGGGAAACTCATGCAGCCTTACGTGGTTGAACGCATTACCGATCAGGACGGTAACATAATTGAGCAACGGGAACCAAGAGTAGTACAACAGGTCACCAGCCCAGAGATTGCACAACGGGTGGCCCTCATGCTGGAAAGTGTTGTGGCTGAGGGCGGTGGGCGTAATGCCTATATCCCAGGATTCCGTGTTGCCGGCAAGACCGGTACGGCACAAGTGCCTAAGCCGGGTGGCGGATACTATCCGGATAAATACATTGCCTCTTTCAGTGGTTTTGCGCCAGTCGATGATCCCAAGATTGTAGTTTTTATCGCGGTGCATAATCCAAGAGGCAAGTATGGCTATTACGGCTCTCAGGTGGCCGGTCCCGCATTTAAGAGTATGGCAGAGGATATCTTATACTACCTAGATGTGCGTCCCCAGAGTGAGGCCACCAGTGGAAAGGTGCAGGCCATTGAAGTGCCCGACTTGGTAGGCATGACATCTACGGAGGCATTGGAAAGGCTGCGCGATACGGGATTGAATATTAGGATCGATGGCCAGGGAGCCAAGATTCTGGACCAGACCCCGAGGGCTGGTGTTAAAGTTCCGCCCGGCTCGACGGTCATAGTTCATATGGGAGAAAAACCTCCCAGCGCAGGCGAACCGGTACAAGTGCCTAATGTGATCGGTCTTTCTCTGCGTGATGCCAGTGTGAAGCTGTCAGCAGTAGGGTTGCAGGTGCAGGCGGTAGGTTCGGGGATAGCCATTTCCCAATCACCAGCTCCAGGCACCGTAATCCCGGCTGGCAGTATGGTAAGAGTGGAGTTCAAACCTTAGGCTAATGGAGTTGGCGCAAGAATAGAACAGAAGGGGGCAGCCGAAGATGCGTTTAGCAAATTTGGTTTCTGCCCTTGCGCCGTTACGCACGTCAGGTTCACTGGAACGGGAAATATCGGGCATCCAATACGACTCCCGTTTGGTTAGGCCTGGCGACCTTTTCATCGCCATACCCGGGTTTGTTTATGACGGTCATGACTATCTGGAAGAGGCTGCTAATAGAGGGGCAGCAGCCGCCGTTATCGCAAAGGAAATAGCTGTTCCGCCCCAATTAACGAGCATCCAAGTAACGGATTCGCGAAGGGCATTGGCTTTAGCAGCAGCCATGTTTTTTGGACATCCGTCGCGAAAACTGCGCGTTATAGGTGTGACAGGTACGAATGGAAAGACAACAACTACCTTCCTCAGTGAGAGCTTGTTGAGAGCAGCAGGAATGCGGACAGGACTTATAGGTACCGTCTGCACACGTATTGGAGACAGGGAACTGGACTCGGTGCGCACGACCCCGGAGTCCCTCGATCTGCAACAATTGCTGGCACAGATGGTTGAGGCCCAAGTCTCCCATGCTATTCTCGAAGTTTCTTCCCATGCCTTGGTTCTGGAGCGTTTGACGGGTTGCGAGTTCGACATAGCAGTCTTTACCAACCTGACTCAGGATCATTTGGATTTTCATGGGACTAGGGAAAACTACTTAGCAGCAAAGGCGCGGTTGTTTACCAGCTTAGATATGGGGGAGAAAAGGGATAAGTGGGCCATCATTAATGTAGATGATCCCGCTTGTCTCTACTTGCAAAGCGTAAGTAAGGCTTCTGTCTTTACCTACGGGATCAAGCGTTCAGCTGATCTGCAAGCGGTGGAAATACTGGTTACCAGTGAGGGTACCGAATTCGGTGTCTTAAGGGACGGCAAGTATTCGGGGCGTACCCGTGTGCCCACTCCAGGTTACTTCAGTGTATACAACGGTTTAGCAGCTATTGCGGTGGCACTAGTGGAAGGCATCCCCTGGCCGCTGATAAGGGAAAAACTGCCAGAGAGTCGCCCAGTGCCTGGACGCTTTCAACCGGTGCGAGCCGGGCAACCTTTTGATGTTATAGTTGACTATGCCCATACCCCGGACGGTCTGGAGAACATACTCAATACAGCACGCAGCTTTACTAAGGGTCGTATCATCATTGTTTTTGGTTGTGGCGGCGATCGAGATCGAAGCAAGCGGCCAGAAATGGGTCGAATTGCTAGCCAGTTGGCTGATATAGTAATTATCACCAGCGACAACCCGCGCTCCGAGTTGCCGGAGAAGATTGCTCGTGATATTATGCAGGGCGTGACAGGACCGGCTGCTGTGCATGTTGAGCTGGATCGAGCTCAAGCTATCCGCAAAGCCATTGGTCTGGCAAGGCCGGGTGACACGGTGTTGATCGCGGGTAAGGGGCATGAGACATATCAGATTTTCGCCGATAGAGTTATCCATTTTGATGATCGGGAAGTGGCCGAACAGGCAGTGGAGGTAAGCAAACATGAAAGTTTGGAGTTTAGGCGAGATAGTTAAACTTACCGATGGTGTACTATTACAAGGCAAGGAATCGACCCAAGTACAGAGGGTTGTCTTTGATAGCCGGGCAGCCACTCCGGGTTGTCTGTTTGTGCCGATAATTGGAGAGCGTGTAGATGGGCATAAGTTTATCACAGATGCGGCCGGCAGGGGGGCCGTGGCTACCCTAGCCGGCCACACTTGGTTGCAGAACAATCCTTTACCTAGTATCGATACCATTGAGGTTGACTTGCCTGTCACAGCCCTACAGAGGTGGGCTTATCGTTATCTGCAGACATTGCGCGCTCGTGTAGTTGGGGTGACTGGTAGCAGCGGAAAGACAACAACTAAGGAAATGATAGCCGCGGTAATGCAAGCCAAGTATAACGTACTGAGGAACGAAGGGAATCTGAACACGGAGATTGGCTTGCCCTTAACTGTGGTTGGTGCCTTACCAGAACACGAGTGGCTGGTATTGGAAATGGGTATGAGCAGTCTGGGCGAAATCCAACTGCTAACTCAGATTGCCCCTCCGCATATTGCGGTTATTACTAATGTAGGAGAGGCCCATATAGAGCTTCTGGGCAGCAAGGAGAACATAGCTATTGCTAAAGCGGAGGTTCTTGAAGGTATGGTTCCAGATGGAATCGCTGTCCTTAATGGGGATGATCCCTATGTGCTGGCCCAAGCGCACAAGGCACCGGGCTCGGTCATATACTTCGGTGTGGGGCCCCGAGCGGAGCAATCTCAGCGGCTCTATATTTCTGACCTAAAGAACCTAGGCGAGAGTTTGGAGTTTATTGTTAATTGGCAGGATGAAAAGATAACCGTGGTTTTTCCCTGGCCTGGACAGCACAATGTCTATAACATAGCAGCTGCTTTGGCCGTTGGGGTCGCTGCCGGCATACCGTTGAGAGAGGCTGTCTCCGGGCTGGATAAGTACCGCCCGGCTCATAACCGTCTATTCCTTAAGCAGTTGGCGGGCTACACGGTAATTGATGACACTTACAACGCCAATCCCACTTCCATGCGAGCTGCTCTGCAAGTTTTGCTTGATTACCCAGGAGCAGCAAAACGCATAGCCGTACTAGGCGATATGCTGGAACTAGGGGAGTTGGCGCAGTCGGCCCATCGAGAATTGGGTGCCTTAGTGGCCAGCAGCGGTGTGGATGAGTTGATAACAGTAGGCTCTTTGGCGCGAGGCATAGCCCAGGGCGCAGTTGATGCAGGCTTTGCTCCAGCAAAGGTACATTCCTTTGCCTGCAACCAGGAAGCGGCCACCTTCTTGCGGCACAGCCTGCAACCAGGGCAACTGGTCTTAATCAAAGGATCGCGGGGTATGCGCATGGAAGAGATCGTTGCAGCCCTTGAGGCAGGTATGGACAATGAGAATTGAAGTTCGCTTATTATTGGCCACAGTTTCTGCTCTGTTGTTAGGTTTGCTCATAGGGCCGATAATCCTGCCTGCCCTGAGGCGTCTAAAAATACGCCAAACCGTGCGGGAGGACGGCCCGGCCACCCATTTAGCAAAAAGCGGAATCCCTACCATGGGCGGCCTGATTTTTCTGGCGACGACGGTGGCAGTGGCAATTGTCTTTGTGCCGGCAGATCATCGCGCTTTGGCCGCCACCTGGTTTTGGGTGGTATTGGGTCTGGGCCTCATAGGTTTTCTGGATGACTATATCAAGGTGGTGCGCAGGCAATCCTTAGGGCTAAGGGCCCGGGAAAAACTGCTTGGCCAGTTAATTGTTGCTGTTGTCTTCTTTGGCATGCTTAAGTATCTGAATCACTCACTGGACTTGATTGTCCCTGTTTGGGGATGGCGTCTGCCCCTAGATTGGTTGTATTTGCCCTTTGTGATTATCGTTATTATGGCGGCTGGCAACGGGGCCAACCTAACCGATGGTGTAGATGGGTTACTAGCCAGCTGCGCTATTGTCTCTAGCCTTGCCTATGTTTTCATTGGCATGGTCACAGGGCAAGAAGTAATCGCCCTACTGCTGGCCATTCTCGTGGGTGCTCTTCTGGCCTATCTGCGTTTCAACTGGCATCCTGCCGCTGTTTTTATGGGCGACGTGGGTTCATTGGCCATCGGGGGAGCGCTGGCGGGTGCAGCCATTCTGACCAAGACTGAACTGCTTCTGATACCGATAGGTGTTGTGTATGTGATTGAGACGCTTTCTTTGATCATTCAAGTAGTCTATTTTCGTAGAACCGGTGGGAAACGCTTTTTTCGCATGGCACCGATTCATCACCACTTTGAGCTGGGCGGCTGGTCGGAGGTAAAAGTCGTAGCCGTTTGGTGTTTGATGAGTATCATTGGGGGGATTGTCGGGCTTTTGCTATTACCCAGCATGGGATTGTGAGGATGTAATAGGCTGGCAGGGAGGGTGTCAATATGAAGCGACGGAAACATGCTCCTGATTTCGTATTAATAGTTACTACCCTATTATTGCTGGCGATAGGCATTGTTATGGTCTACAGCGCTAGCGAATATGTTTCGCGCAATACTACCCGTTCTGCCGAGAATCCGGAAGGATATAACTATTACGTTGTGCGCCGACAGCTGATC
This sequence comes from Bacillota bacterium, assembly GCA_029781045.1. Lineage (GTDB taxonomy): Bacteria > Bacillota > UBA994 > UBA5500 > UBA5500 > UBA5500. The sequence continues at coordinate 45,971 of JAKOXL010000024.1, forward strand.
TGGGTTGCCCTCGGGTTAGTGGTGATGTGGGTTGGCTCTAAACTCAACTATTGGCGCTTGGCCGTTCTGGCGAAGTTTGGGTATATCGTAACCGTAATTATGTTAATCATGGTAAAGATACCCGGTATAGGTATAACTCGTTATGGAGCTACTCGTTGGCTAGGTGTTGAGCCCTTTGTTTTCCAGCCTTCGGAGATTGCTAAGCTAACGCTCGCCCTCTTTCTAGCCCGTTGGTTATCGAATCGTATGGACAAAATCAAGACCTTTACCCAGGGGCTTTTGCCACCTTTAGTGTATACCGGGATTATCTGCGGTCTAGTAATGCTCCAACCCGATTTAGGAACGACTATTGTTATCTTTTCCATTGCTGCCGTTCTCATCTTTGTAGCTGGTGCCCGCTGGAAGCATATTCTCGTACTGGGGGTTGCCTCGGTAGCTGCTATTTTAGTTCTAATCTATATTGAACCCTATCGTTTGGAGAGGCTCCTTAGTTTTCGTAACCCTTGGGCGGATCCGCTGGACACGGGTCATCAGCTGATTCAGTCCTACTACGCCCTTGGCCCAGGTGGTTTGTTTGGTCGAGGATTAGCGCAAAGCATTCAGAAGCGCTTCTACTTGCCTTTCCCGCATACCGACTTTATCTTAGCCATAATAGGCGAAGAACTGGGATTCGTTGGTACATCACTGGTCACCTTGCTTTTTGGTGTTTTTATCTGGCGGGGACTTCGCATAGCTCTCAACGCACCCGATAACTTCGGTGTTCTTCTGGCCAGTGCTTTAACGGCAACGGTAGGTCTGCAGGCGATTATCAACATTGCTGTAGTTACCGGTAGCATTCCTACAACGGGAATACCTTTACCTCTAATAAGTGCGGGCGGTTCATCTTTGATATTTACCCTGGGGGCCATCGGTGTCTTGCTCAACATCTCAAAATACTCGCGTGAATGACGGTGATAGAATGAGAGTGCTGTTGACGTGTGGAGGAACTGGCGGACATATCTACCCAGCAGTAGCTGTTGCTAAAGCCCTGCAAGCTCAGGACCCGAGTGTGGAGATTTTGTTTGTGGGCGCCGAGTATGGTATGGAAAAAGAACTGATCCCGCGAGAAGGATTCCGCCTAGAAACCATAACTGTCACTGGGTTGTCGCGCAGAAACCCACTGGCTGCTGCTCGCAGCTTGTGGCAGGCCGGCGCGGGTGTCTTAAAGGCGGCTGGCATAGTAAAGAGATTTCGGCCCCATGTGGTAGTAGGTACGGGAGGGTATGTAAGTGGGCCCACTGTCTTGGCTGCGGCCCTGCGGGGTATCCCTACTCTTATTCATGAGCAAAATGCTTACCCTGGTCTAACTACCCGTACGCTAGCCCGCTTCGCCAACATTGTGGCCGTCAGCCATCAAGCGGCAGTAGCTCGCCTTCCTCAAGCTAAGAAGATCGTGGTAACTGGACTTCCTATTAGACCTGCCTTTTATCAGACCGAGCGGGGGGAGGCTAGAGCAAGATTGGGCCTTCCGTCAGACACGATTGTCATCCTTTCCGTGGGAGGCAGTGGTGGAGCCTTAAACATTAATCGCAGTGTATGCCAAGCTGCCCCCCAATTGTTAGCAAATGAGAGGATTGTCTTGCTCCAAGTTACTGGCGACAGGTACTATGATAGTGTGGTTGAGCAAGCCAAAGCTTTAGGGTGGCCCGATGCCTGGAAGGGACGCTGGCAGTTGATTCGCTTTATGCAGGACATGCCTGCTGCTTTGTCCGCTGCCGATCTGGTTATATCGCGAGCGGGAGCCAGTACTTTAGCGGAGATCACCGCCGTTGGTGTTCCAGCGCTGGTTGTCCCTTCTCCTAACGTAACTGACAACCATCAGGAGCATAACGCACGGGCCTTAGCCCAGCAGGGCGCGGCTGTTATGATATTGGACAACCTTTTGACCCCGACGAGCCTGCTCGCTAGCATCAACAGTCTACTGGAGAATCCTAATGAACTTGGCGCAATGGCTAGAGCATCCAAGCAAGCAAGTTACCCACAAGCGACGGAGGATTTGGTTGCTTTGGTGAGGTCTCTCTCTGAGACGAGCTTGCAGTAACACAACCTGGCCTTAGGCCATACTATGAAGATGTAGGGTCGACGCTAGGGCAACATGAAGAGAGTGGGGTGACCACATGGCAATGGAAAGAATAGTGATTGCAGGGGGGAGACCGCTGTCTGGCAAGGTGCGGATTGGAGGCGCCAAAAATGCAGCCTTGCCAATTCTGGGGGCCACATTACTTACCGAAGCACCTTGCGTACTGAGAGAAATTCCCAATCTCACTGATGTAGCAGTTATGCTCAGCATTTTGGAACATTTAGGGGCAAAGGTTGAGGTAAAGGGCGATACAGTCACCGTTGAGGCAGCCACATTGACCTCACTGACGGTGCCCGAACATCTAATGCGAGAAATGCGTTCGTCGATCATAGTGATGGGGGCACTCTTGACGCGTTTTGGCAAAGTGAAAGTATCGCAACCAGGTGGATGTGATATTGGTTCCCGGCCCATTGATCTACATATCAAGGGCCTAAGAGAATTAGGCGCCGATATAGAGGAAAAACATGGCTATATCACGGCCACTTGCAAACGTTTGCGTGGAACATCTATTCATCTGGATTTCCCCAGTGTGGGTGCAACTCAGAACTTGATGATGGCAGCAACTCTGGCCGAAGGTACGACTGTGATCACCAACGCTGCTAAGGAACCGGAGATCGTTGATTTACAGAACTTCATCAACTCTTTGGGTGCCAATATTAAAGGGGCAGGAACCGATACCATTCGTATTGAGGGTGTGGAGAAGCTGCATGGCACGGACCACACGATAATTCCCGACCGTATTGTGGCGGGCACTTACCTTATTGCCGGTGCAATAACCGGCGGTCAAGTTACGGTGGAGAACGTTATTCCTGAGCATCTAGAATCTTTGTTAGCAAAGTTAAGAGAGATGGGAGTTCAGGTCGAGACTACTGGTGATAGCGTAACAGCAAGAGTGACGCAACAACCGCTACGAGCCATAGACTCTTTACGTACCCTGCCTTATCCTGGATTTCCCACTGACCTGCAGGCACCTATGATGGCTCTGCTATGTGTAGCTAATGGAACCAGCATTGTAACTGAGACTGTTTTTGAAAGTCGTTTTAAGCATGTTAACGAGTTAAGACGAATGGGTGCCGACATCAAAGTTAATGAACGAACCGCTATTATTAGAGGAGTACCGGCATTGTCCAGTGCAAATGTGGCCGCCACCGACTTGCGTGCAGGGGCAGCCCTTGTGCTAGCTGGTCTGGCCGCCGATGGTATTACTGTTGTAAGCGACATTCACCACATAGACCGTGGTTATGTGGACTTAGATGAAAACCTGCGTGCCTTAAATGCGCGTATCGAGAGAATTGGTTGTTAAGTCGCCATATTGGGGAGGCAACGTGTTATGCTAGCTAAGAAAAAGGTTAGAATAGCCTTCTTGTTGCTTCTCCTCCTTCTTTTTTGCTGGCAGTTGGTACAAGCTCCTTGGTTTCTAGCTGTACGGGAAGTTGAAGTAATGAATACCTCCACACTTAGTCCGTGGGAGGTAGAGCAGATTGCTGGGGTCTATCGAGGGACAAGCCTTTTGAAAGCCGATATTCGAGAGATGAAAAGGCGCTTGGAAGCCGATGAGCGAATTTTGCACGCCGAGGTTAAGAGGCGTCTTCCTCAAACTCTCGTCATTATCATTCAGGAGAATGTGGGATTTGCTGCTGTCCCCTATTTTAGTAGCTGGTTGGAAGTCAACCACGAAGGTCGAGTTCTCTCGGTGACAAACCACTTTTCAGCCCTTAATCTGCCCATAGTAACTGGCCTTAACCGGTCAGTGGTAAAGGTAGGTGATTTTCTGGGCGATCAAGCTAGGTGGCAAGTTGCCAGTAAATGTCTGAGCCAGCTCCCCGCTTCGCTGCTAAACCAGATTTCGGAGATCAATGTGAGTGATCCCACCAGCATTGTTTTGTATTCCCGCGACCCTTTGCGGATTCTGATTGGTGATAGTAATAATTTGGAAAAGAAGTACCGGGCCCTGGCTGGGATGCTAGACCGAGTGCGGGAAGATCAGAAGGAGGAGTTAGCCAACGGGCAACTGGATGTTAGTAGTGGTAAAGCAGTATTTATTAAAGGGCCTTAAAGAAAGGGTTCGATAGACATGAAGAATAGAACGCAAATCACCTTATCTATTGTTGCATTGTTGCTTGGACTTCTTATTGCTATGCAATTGCGTTCAACCAACGATGTCTACAATGCTATGCCTGATTTAAGGGTAACGGAAATGAGAGCTGTCCTTATGGAAACGATCAGGCAAAACCAGCTATTGACTCGCGAGCTGGAGGAAGCAAGGGACAAGCTGCGCCAGTATGAGGAGACCGCTATGCGGGGCGAAGGCATACTGGAGTTGATTCAAAATGAGTTGCAGAATGCCCGCATGCTGGCTGGCTTGGTGGATGTTCAGGGAGAGGGGTTGGTCATTACCTTAACTGACAGCCAGGCTCCTAGCTTGCCAGGTGACAATCCCAACGTGTATCTAGTCCATGACGAAGACCTTTTGAAACTGGTAAATGTGCTCTCAGCGGCCGGAGCCGAAGCCATTTCAGTCAATGAACAGCGTCTTCTGGCCACCTCGGAGATCCATTGCGCCGGGCCCACGATTTCTATCAATAATGTGCGAGTGGGCGCTCCCTTCGTGATAAAGGCCATAGGCAATGCCGAAACGTTGGAAAGCGCATTGCGCATGCGGGATGGAATAATAGATACCTTGAAATTCTATGGCATCGGTGTGCAGGTCAAACGAGAAGCCAATTTGGTGGTTCCGGCCTATAAACGGCCAGTTCGTTTCGACTATGCCCAGCCAGTAACAGGGGGTAAGTAGACATGTTACCTATCATTGCTCTGTTGCTTGGTATTGCTTTAGGGCACCTGACAAAAATCCACATCCCAGCGGCTTTAGCTCCCTACATGTCGGTAGCCCTCTTAGCCGCCTTAGACTCGGTACTGGGTGGGGTGCGGGCCAACTTGGAGGGCAAGTTCGATGATCTCATCTTCTTTTCCGGTTTCTTTAGTAATGCCCTGCTAGCTGGCGCTCTAGCCTTCCTTGGTGACCAGTTGGGAGTAAACCTCTATATGGCGGCCATCTTTGCTTTTGGTGTTCGCCTTTTTCAAAACCTAGCCTTGATAAGAAGGCTGATTGTTGACAAGTGGTTTAGACAATAACAGTTCACCACCTTTTTACAAGAATTCTGCAAGGTAGCAACAGGAACATTGCAAATCATGTGGAATTACATAGTTAGGTGTTAGCTTTAAACCGGGTAATGAATCGCCTAACCTTGGGTGAGCAATTTTACAGCCCGGATGGGAGGTGGGACGGTGGCTAGAAGGGACATAATTGCGGGGCTTGACATTGGGACCTCTGCTGTGAGATGTGCTATTGCTGAAGTGGATCAGCGAGGTAATTGGAATATAATTGGGCTTGGTAGTTGTCGCTCCGAGGGCATTAAGAAGGGAGCGGTTGTAGATATCGAAAGTACCGTTGGCTGTATTTTGCAGGCGGTGGAAACGGCACAACGGATGGCTGGAGTAACTATTGAGTCGGTCTATGTGGGTGTGCCCAACACCCATGCCTCTCTGATGGTGACTCGGGGAATAGTGGCCGTGTCCAGCGAAGATAAGGAGATCACCGATGAAGATGTGGAGAGGGTGTTACAGGCTGCACGCGTGATCAACTTGCCCCCCAATCGGCAGATCATTGATATTATTCCGCGTCAATATATAATCGATGGCTACGAAGGTATCAGGTCGCCATCGGGTATGGCAGGGATTCGACTGGAAGTTGAAGCTCTCTTGGTAACGGGAGCGATTACTTCTATCCAGAATATGGTCCGCTGTGTGGAGCGGGCTGGTCTGGAAATTGAGGCATTGGTACTAAACTCCATAGCCCTGGGCGAACTCCTGTTATCTAACGATGAAAAGGAATTAGGTGTAGTGTTGGCCGATCTCGGAGGCGGGATCAGTGAAATAGCCTATTTCAGTAATGGGGTTTTGCAGGCGATTGGAGCTATCCCCTTGGGGGGCGACCATATCACCAGTGATATTGCTTACGGGCTACGTACCAGTTTGGCGGTTGCGGAAAAGGCCAAGATTGAGCACGGGACCTTGCTGCGTGTACCCGAGGACAAGACGTTCGCCATTCCCGATGTGGGTGGTGAGAGTTCACGGGATGTGTCGGTACGCCAACTGAGTACAATCATTGAGGCTCGGGTGCATGAGATCTTGAGCTTTATTGCTGAGGAGTTGCCCAGGTTAAAAGTGCCGGAAACAATTCCGTCGGGTGTAGTTCTTACTGGCGGTGTGGCTTCCACGGAGGGACTGGTACCTTATCTGCGTGCCATGCTGGAGAGTAATGTGAGATTAGCACAGGACGGAACCGTCGGTGAAGATACATCCTATGCGACAGCTATTGGTCTTATAATGCATGCTTTAAAGCGGCCGGTCAGTGCCAATGACTCGGGTCGTCACGCTCGTCGTGAACGGAAGTCTAACGGTCTCTTTGCCCGGGTAGTCGATTGGCTACGGGATATGTGGGAGTAGGTCAAGCAGAGGGAGGCAGGAATATGCTGGAACTAGATTTGGAGATTGAACAATATGCACGCATAAAAGTCGTTGGTGTTGGGGGCGGCGGCAGTAATGCTGTTAACTGCATGATAGAGTCGGGCTTAAAGGGAGTCGAGTTTATTGCAATTAACACTGACGCACAGGCCTTGTCTCGTTCTCTGGCCCCCCACAAGATTCAGATAGGAGAGAAGCTAACCCGCGGTCTGGGGGCGGGAGCTAATCCGGAAATTGGTATGAAAGCGGCGGAAGAGAGTCGTGAGCAGATTCAGCAGGCCTTGCAGGGTGCTGACATGGTATTCGTGACAGCAGGTATGGGTGGCGGTACGGGGACTGGTGCTGCCCCAATAGTAGCTGCTTGTGCGCGAGAACAGGGTGCTCTAACAGTAGCAGTGGTTACCAAACCCTTCAGTTTTGAGCAACGTCGCCGCATGTTGAAGGCGGAGAAGGGTATTGAAGTGTTGAGGGAATCGGTGGACACCATCATTACTATCCCTAATGACCGCCTCTTACAGGTGGTTGATAAGAACACCTCCATTCTACAAGCCTTCAGGATCGCCGATGATGTGCTTCGGCAAGGAGTTCAGGGCATATCAGATCTGATTGCTGTTCCCGGTCTCATCAATCTGGACTTTGCTGACGTGAAGGCGGTTATGCAACAGACCGGGTCGGCTCTTATGGGAATTGGTCAAGCCAGTGGAGAGAACAGGGCTGTTGAAGCTGCCAAACAGGCCATTTCCAGTCCGTTGTTGGAGACCTCTATCGATGGGGCTAAGGGATTGCTGTTGAGTGTCACTGGGGGCATAAACCTGAGCCTACACGAAGTAAATAAGGCTGCTGAGATGATCTCGCAGGCCGTGGATGATGACGCCAACTTCATCTTCGGTGCAGTAATTGATGAGAACATGCAGGATGAAATCCGTATAACTGTTATTGCCACTGGTTTTGACTCCCCTAGTCGCGATAGAGTATTTGATGACTTAGAAATAAAACCACTGCATAGTCATACCGATGATTTAGATATACCTGCTTTCATGCGCCGTAAACGATCTTAGTTTAATAAGTTGACCTAATCGTAGAAAACCTGTTTACCAAGGCTGAGAGAGTCTTCGTAAACGGGTTTTTTTGTTTGCCTAATACCAATTTCGACGCCATACACTGACATTTTATGCGAACAGGCCTTCCTATAATAGTAACAAAGGAGGCCTGTTCCCGGCATGGCAGTTTACGTGGATCTCTTATTCCTCGTCAATTTCACTCTTAACGCCTGGGCCTTGTGGGTTACTGCTCTCTTAACCGGGGCTCTACGCCGCAGGGCATCGCTGGTGCTAGCCAGTGTCTGTGGTGCCATTTATGCCTTTGGGGCTCTAACCCCTTGGGCTCCCCTCTTTCTGCACCCTCTGAGTAAACTGGCACTAGCTTTAGTCATGATCTATGTGGCCTTTAGGCCCCGGGTGATAGGAAAAACGCTTCACCTTCTAGCCTGGTTCCTTTTGGTCTGCTTTGCTACAGCCGGCGTTATCCTGGGACTCTATAACCTGTTGCTGGACAAGGAGGTACAAAGGAACATGCTGGCGTGGGGCGACCTGCCACTCTGGGTGATGGGTTTGGCTCTGACCATCTTGTATGGCAGCGGAAGCCGATTCTTAGGAGCTCTGGAAAACCGATTGGTCCATGTAGCCAACAGCGCCCAAGTGCGCGCTCGCTTCGGGGAGATGGAGATCGAGCTGGAGGCCCTAGTGGATTCGGGCAATCATCTGGTGGAACCTCTTACCGGCCGTTCAGTGGTGGTGGTGGCTCTGAGTGCAGTGAGTCAGCTACTGCCATCGGAAATAGCTGCCCTTAGCCAGGCCGGTACGAACTGGGAGGCTCAATTAGACCAGTTGGCGGCTAACGAGTGGGCGCAGCGCCTCCATTTTGTGCCCTTTCACGCAGTGGGGAGCGACCAGGGAGTGCTATTGGGAGTACGAGCTGATTACGTGGACGTCGTGTGCAACGGAAGGACTCGTCGCGTGAAAGGAGCCATCTTGGCTATCAGCCCGGTAGATTTGAGCAAGAGTAATGACTATCAGGCTCTAGTCCCTTTACGACTTTTACCAACAAAAGCAGCTGCTAGAGTTGCGTAAGTCCCTGAGGAGGTGAAGGAAATTAAAAGCTTGTTTCTTCATTTTAGGTTAAGACTGCGGATATGGTTCTATCATCTTTTGCTGCTATTGGGAAAGGATGTGGAACGGCGAGCTATCCATTTTATTGGCAGCTCAGAAGCTTTGCCACCACCCCTCAGTGCCGATGAAGAAAGGTACCTATTGCAGCAGCTAAAAACGGGTGATGCGGCGGCAAAAAGCATATTGATTGAGCGCAATCTGCGGTTGGTGGTTTATATAGCCCGCAAATTTGAAAATACGGGTATTCCCATAGAGGATTTGTCGTCCATAGGTTCAATAGGTCTGATCAAAGCCGTCAACACCTTCAATCCAGAGCGGAACATCAAGTTGGCCACATATGCCTCCCGTTGCATTGAGAATGAGATATTGATGTTCTTAAGACGAAATCAGCGGCATCGGGCCGAAGTATCCCTCGACGAGCCGCTCAACATTGACTGGGACGGTAATGAGCTTTTGTTGTCCGATGTTATCGCCCATGAAGGCTGCGAGGTACATAAGGAGATCGAGTCGGAGGTAGACAGACATCTGTTGCGCTGTGCCCTCGATCAGCTAGGCGAGCGAGAAAGAACCATCATGGAGCTGAGGTTTGGCCTGCGAGACGGGAAGGAATCTACACAAAAAGAAGTAGCCGACTTGTTGGGCATATCTCAGTCCTACATTTCCCGCCTAGAGAAACGCATCATAAAGCGTTTGCGCAGGGAGTTTAAGAAGATGGAGTCGTGAAACATGCCCCTATCCAACCCCGCCTCACGCTTTAGTCTTCAGGTATATTCGTCTTACCGCCCGGTCATAATGCAGAATAGCAGAAGACAGCGGGGAGGCTAGAGCCATGAATCGCGTAGAGATCTGTGGCGTAAACACCTCGAAGTTGCAGGTACTAAGTAACGCCAAGATGCGAGAGCTGTTTGCACAGTTGCAGAATGGAGAGGAAGGGGCAAGAGAACTACTGGTAATGGGTAACCTGCGTCTCGTACTGAGCGTCATTCAACGCTTCAGTAATCGAGGTGAGTATGTGGATGACTTGTTTCAAGTTGGTTGTATTGGTCTCATGAAGGCCATAGACAACTTCGATCTGTCACAGAACGTAAAGTTCTCCACCTATGCGGTGCCGATGATTATTGGAGAGATTCGCCGCTATTTACGGGATAATAACCCAATTCGCGTCAGCCGCTCTTTACGCGATATTGCTTACAAAGCGCTGCAGGCAAGAGACAGTTTAGTAAATCTTCATTCAAGAGAACCAACCGTTTCGGAGATCGCTGCCGAGCTAAATGTGGCTAGGGAAGATGTGGTTCTGGCTCTGGACGCTATTCAAGAGCCGGTATCCTTGTTTGACCCTATCTACCAGGAGGGTGGCGATCCCATTTACATAATGGATCAGATCAAAGACGAAAAGAATCTTGATAGCACATGGATTGAGTCTATTGCTCTCCGGGAAGCCTTGGACAAGCTGAGTGAGCGGGAACGGCTGATTCTATCGTTGCGCTTCTTCGCTAGTAAGACGCAAATGGAAGTGGCTGAAGAAATCGGGATTTCCCAAGCACAGGTTTCCCGCTTGGAAAAAGCGGCGTTGCAGCATATGCGTAAACTAATTGCCGAGCGCGACAGCAGCAAAGCTTAAAGGATTAATTGGGGGTTGGGGAATGAGTAATCAAGTAACCAAGATTTTTGTAGTTATCCTTTTATTGAGTTTTGCAATCGGCGTGTTTGGGGGAAATCTGGTCCACGCCCAGTCACCACAGGTACCGCAGTTGATCCGGCTTCATATCCTTGCTAACAGTGAATCCTTGGTTGATCAGCGAGTTAAATTAACGGTGCGAGATGAGCTCCTAGCAGTTCTGAACTCTTTACTAATTCGTGTTGGCTCAATGGCTGAGGCGGAAGAACTGATACGGGCCAACTTGTCCCTTCTGACGCAGACAGTGAATGAGGCTTTGAAGAATGCGGGTGTTGATTATGATGCCCATTTGCAGTTTGGCCTTTTCAACTTCCCCGCCAAGTACTATGGGGTTAGAACGCTACCAGCTGGACGCTATACAGCCCTTAATGTAACCTTGGGCGCCGGCGAGGGGCGTAATTGGTGGTGTATCGTGTTTCCCGCCATGTGTTTTACCGCGGGCGTGTGTGAAGAGGTGAAAGAGCCGGAGGAACGACCGGCCCTGGAGTTGCGGTGCAAACTGGTAGAGTGGATAGCCAGTTTTCTGGCCTGGTGTAGAAGTTGAGTTGCAGAAATGTTATGGTTGCCTTCCGGCCTGCATACATATAGTCAGGATGGGAGGGGAAACCATGCTAAGAGTATCGGACTTGCGTCTTAGAGAGATTGTCAATGTCTTAGATGGAAGGCGCCTGGGCTTTGTACAGGATTTAGACATTGATCTGGATGTGGGGCGAGTCAAAGGCCTCCTGGCCCAAGGCGGATCCAGTAAGTTCCTAGGACTGTTGGGTCGAGATGACCTGTACATCGCCTGGGAGCAGATAATACGGATAGGCACTGATGTCATTTTGGTCGAAATAGATCTTCCCAGGACCGATTATTAGGGGGCCGCCAGCGGCCTCCTTTTTGGTTCTGAAAATCTGTTCTAGTTGGCTGGCAGACAAGGCACCTATCAATTAGACTATAAGTAGAGGTACTAGAGCGAGAGGTGATAGTGTTTGAAGTGCCCATACTGTGGAGCAGTTGATAGTCGGGTTATAGACAGCAGACCGACGGAAGAATATACGGCGATTCGGCGGCGTCGAGAGTGTACCGGTTGTGGCCGTCGTTTTACCACATATGAGAAGATTGAAGAGTTGCCATTGATGGTGATAAAGAAGGATGGCAGCCGAGAAACGTTTGATAGGGGGAAGATACTAACTGGGTTATTCAAAGCTTGTGAAAAGCGTCCGGTGAGCGCTGCCACCTTGGAACAGGCGGTAGATGCTATTGAGCTTGCTCTGCGCAATCAACTGCGACCTGAGGTCAGCTCGCAAGAAATCGGTGAAATGGTGATGGATCAATTGAGTACTATTGATGAAGTAGCCTATGTGCGTTTTGCCTCTGTTTATCGGCAGTTCACAGATATAAACCGCTTTAGACAAGAACTGGACAAGCTACTGGAGAGACCGCGATGATTAAATGGGTGCAGAAACGGGACGGGCGTATTGTCCCGTTCCAAGCAGAAAAAATCGCTGATGCTATCTTTGCGGCAGCTAAAGCCGTAGGCGGCGAGGACCGTAGACAAGCAGAGGTGCTGGCGGGACAGGTCATTCACCTCTTGCAGCAAAAGGTTTTGGCCCAAGAAGTGCCACAAGTGGAAGAGATTCAGGACTTGGTAGAGAAGGTCCTGATTGAGCAAGGCCATGCACGGACTGCTAAGGCCTATATTCTTTATCGCAATCACCGTACTCGCATTCGGGAAGCCAAGAGTGAGCTGATGGATGCGGTGAGTGAGATCTTTCAGGAAGCCGGTAGTGATACGCAGGTGTGCTCAACTCCGCTGGGAAAATTGCAGCGTATCGCTATTGCTGCCAGCGAACGCTATTGTCTCCACAACTTGCTACCAAGAGACTTTTCCCTAGCCCATCAGCGCTGTCGCATCCATATTGATCGTTTGGCCCATTATACAACAGCGGTTACCGCAGCAGTAATAGATCTAAGACAGCTATTGGATCAAGGGCAGCAAGTCGGCCGTATTCGGGTACCACAACTATTACAACCTCATGATCTGGCACAGGCTATTCAAGCCCTTATTGCTGCAGCCCAGAGTGAAACCTTGGAAGAGATTCTCTTCGCCAATTTGGATCAAGCATTTGCTACCATGTGTAGACGCCAGCGACTTGTGATGGACTCGCGCCAGTTGCGGTCCTTTGCTCAACGTCTGTTGTCTCATGTGGGTTTAACGCTCATGACCGGTTCGGCGCAGCCCCTCAAAGTCTGTTTTAGTGTAGGTTTGGAAAGCTCGGAGCTGGGTCAGCAGCTGATACGAGCCCTTTTGGGAGTTCTCGCTCAGGGGAGATCAGGGGCTGCCATTCAGTTCATCTATCAGCTAGAGGATGGAGTGAACTGGGCTCCCGGAGATAAAGGGTATCCGAATACCTGTTTAGCGCGGCAAGTAGCCCAGCAATGCGGCAACCCTTCATTTGTCTACTTTTCTACACTGGGCCCCGATGATGTACAGTTCCTAGCAAGTGGGACTCGCCTGGAAATGACTTCTCCGATCCTCATTTCCCGTACCTATGTAAACCTGCCTCGCCTGGCATTAGAAGCGGAGAACGGGCGAGACTTCTTGGCCGGCATAGATGCCATTTTTAGCTTAGTGGCGAAACAAGTGGTTCACCGGTCAGAAATTCTAACTGCTCTACAACCCTCCGATTTGCCTTTGACAGCCCTGCAAGGATCGGCTACCCGTCAACTGCCGCCACTGGCTATGGCTTTGCTCTTATTGGTTCCCATCGGCATTGCGGAAGCGTTGCAGGTTGCCCGTCACCGCTTTGCAGATACCTTAGCTATCAACGAAAATGACTTCATTAGTCTACTCAACGAGATTTGCGAGCACTGGCGGAACTATTATTCATTAAACCTGCAGATTGGTTTGGTACCTGCTGTCCGCGTTGCTCAGCGTTTCTTTGCCCACGATGTCAATTCCTTTCCGTTGCTGAGGAACCTTTGGCCGCAAAAATCTAGTTATAGCTACCTTTATGACAATGCTTTATGTGGGGTTTTCCCCAGCGGTCAGGTTGCCCCCTGGCCGGAATCAAACCAGTTGCAGGAAGGCATCGTCTATGTCGTTCCTATAAGACGTACCATCTGTCTAGCCTGCGGCCAGATTCTCGGACAGGAGGAAATCAGGTGTTCAGTTTGTGGCGGAGAACAACTGGGAGAACTGACACAAGATGGAGGCTACATAACTGTCAGTGAGCAACTTGTGACCAATTAATAGCAGGTAATTGCAGGATTTTAGCACAGTGCAGAGAATAATGGAACAAACAGGGCATGGCCGCAGTCGTATTGCTGGAACGTGCGGGCAGCGGGGGTGAATGGAGCTGTGAAAAAGAAAGGACACAAACGTAGGAGATTTAGGCCCCGCAAATTGCTGAAGCGGCTTATAGTATTGGCTATTTTCCTAGGAATTGGCCTAGGTTTTTTCTGGCTCGGGCGTGGCGCTTACCGACTGATTGCTAGCTGGCGTGGTCGTCCGGCCTATTTATCAATAGTTGAGGCTCAGCAAGTCAAAGATATGCAGGGTATTGCGACTGAAGCCGTTCTGTTGCGGCAGGAGGTAGTGGCTCTGGCCGACAAACCGGGCAGGGCTAATATCATTATTGAGCCAGGGGGGCAAGTAGAATCGGGTCGTTTGGTACTGGAAGTGGTGGACAAGGACCTTCTGGCCAAGATTGATGCCGAAATACAGAAACTAGAGAAAGGTCAGCAGCAAGAGACCCCTAATGATCAGGGGCTAGCTGACATAGAAAGAAAACTGGAATCTGCCAACAGTGAACTGTTTGCGGCCCTGGACAGGTATAAGCAGGCCCTAAGGCTGCAGGACGTGGAGAACTACAAGCCCTTGTATAATACCTTGTCTCAGATTGCTAAAGGAGTAGTGCAGCTGCAGCAAGATCACCTTGTGTTGGCTAAGAGCCAAGTGGCTTTAGCTGAGCAGCGGCAAGAGCTGGAAGCTCGGCGACAACAGGCTATCGTCCCTGTCCATTCGCCGGTAGCTGGCGCAGTCTATTACTGGGTTGATGGGCTAGAGGATGAAGCCAGTCCAACCAAGATTACTCCTAATCTGTGGGAGCAGTTGCAGGCTGGCAAGTCGGCCCCGGTTTACACGACCACCGGCGATATAGAAGTGGCGTCCGGCCAACCGGTGTTTAAGGTGGCTGTAGATGATAAATCATACTTGTTGGTGCAAGTAGATGTGGCCAAGTCGGAGGTCCTGCGCACTTGGCAGACGATCAGTGTCTGCTGGCAGGATAATGTGGTTTCTGCGCGAGTAGTGGAGCATGAGGGCCTAGACTCGGGGCAAGTATTACTGCTAGTGGAAGATCCCGCCGTAGACCTCCCTCGTTTCTTGCAGGTCAGTTTGCATAAAGAGGGAGAGGTCTACTGTTCAATTCCAGCACGGGCTGTGACTACAGTGGAAGGGCGGAGTGTGGTGTTTGTATTGGATGGTAGCACAGTCAAAGCCCAGCCCGTTGAAGTTGTGCAACAAGCCAACAAGAAGGCGGTAATAGTGGTGGGCTTACAACCTGGTATGTCGGTAGTATCCACACCAGAGGGGCTAGTTGATGGTCAGGACGTAACAGAGAGGCTAAGGAAGTGAAACCTAATGAATAGGCGGCTGCGAGACAACTTGGATGCCATCAAGGCAGCTATCGGCCAGGCTGCAGCTAAGTCTTTACGTAGCTCAGAAGAGATTACTCTTATTGCAGTGAGCAAGACACGAACAGCTGAGGAGATTCGTGCTCTACATGAGTTGGGTGTTAGAGATTTTGGGGAAAACAGGGTACAGGAGGCAGTGCCTAAGATTGATTCTTTGGAGGATCTCCACCTGAATTGGCATTTTATCGGTAGTTTGCAGACCAACAAAGCGCGTCATATCCTGCCCAGAGTAGGGCTTATCCACTCTTTAGATCGCTGGTCATTGGTCAAGGAGCTGGAGCGTTGTGCACAGAATTTGAGCAGACCAGCAAGGTGCCTAGTACAAGTCAACATCGCTGGTGAGACCAGCAAATCCGGCCTGGCGCCCCAGGAAGTGACGGAGTTTGTGCAGACGGTGGCAGCTGACTACCAGCAAATACAGATATGCGGCCTTATGACCATTGCCCCGCAGGTTAGCAATCCGGAGGAAGTAAGGGGCTACTTTCGCCAAATGAAACTGCTATTTGATAAGTTGGCGGTTCAGGCCAAGGGCTATGAAATGAAACACCTTTCTATGGGTATGTCAGGAGACTTTCAGGTGGCCATCGAGGAAGGTGCAACTATGGTACGCATCGGGACAGCGATTTTCGGTAGGAGGGATGGTTAATGAGTATCTGGTCTAAGATTCTGGATTTTATTGGCTTTGAAGATGAGGACGAAGAAGAAGATACGGAAGAACTGATGGAGGACGAGGAAGAGCAGCAGCCAATTGAGATTCCAAATCGCTATCGGCCCAATGTGGTTGAGCTGCAGTCAGCTAAGAGTATGAAGCTGGTTGTTCTAGGCCCTAAGTCTTACGAAGATGTTCAGCCAATAGTAGATCATTTGCGGGCACGGCGTCCGGTGGTGGTCAACTTGGAAGGGGCCGAACAGCGGGTGCGCATACGAATATTGGATTTTCTCAGTGGGGCCGTCTACGCTTTAGGAGGTCGCAATCAAAGGGTCAGTGACCTGATATTCTTACTAGCACCTCCGAATGTGGACGTCAGTAATCTGCTGGAAGAAGACATGTTGAATCGGCTTGAGAAACCCAGCAAGGCTGGAGGACATTAAGGGTGGGTTTTCTGCGGTTCGGCCTGGAAGTTTTACTGTCCATTCTAGTTGTCCGCGTCATAATGGACTTCATCCCATCATTGGCAGAGACAGGTTTTGGTCGAACGCTTATCAGATTGACTAATCCCATTTTGGCTCCGGTGCAACGCTATTTGCCACGTGTTAGCCTCGGCGATATGGAGATAGACGTATCAGCTCTAATCGTCGCATTGCTCCTCAACTTGTTGGTGAACTTCGTTTACTAAGGGGGTGTCTTTATGTCATTAACGCCACTCGATATTCACAACAAAGAGTTTAAGACGGTTCTGCGCGGCTACGACCGTAATGAGGTTGATGAATTTCTTGACCTGATCATTAAAGACCTGGAGCAAGTGTATAAAGAGAGTGCGGAGCTAAAAGACGCAAACCACGCACTAAAAGAGAAACTAGAGCATTACCATAATTTAGAGCAGACCCTGCACAACGCGTTGGTGGTGGCCCAGGAGACGGCAGAAGAGGTAAAGGCCAGTGCTAAGCGGGAAGCCCAACTGATCATACGCGAGGCGGAAATGAAGGCAGAACGCATAGTCGACGATGCTATTGCTAAGGTCCGCCGTATGACGGCTGAGCTAGATGAAATGCGTAAACAAGCAGGCGTGTTCAGGGCAAGATTGATCAATTTACTTAAGGCCCAACTAGAGATGTTAGATAGCGATGATTGGGATCAATTAGAAAGTGCTGCCACCAGTTCGGTCAATTAACCCAGAATCCCTAGATGTCTAGACTAGTATTGCTGCTAGTCGCATATTACTAGGGACGAGAGGTGATTGCATGCCGGGCGAAAACAAGGGTAGGGAAAAGCTGATAGATAAGGCAGAAGAACTGGTATATTATTTGGAGCGCATGCGTCTGGTCGACTATATAGCCCTCCTCAACCGTCCTTGGCGCCTGATGTGGGTCAATTTCTTAGCGGGACTGGCTAGAGGAGTGGGAATTGCAATTGGGGGGACACTATTAGCGGCCCTGGTTATTTTCCTGCTGAATGAGCTGGCCATTTTGAACTTGCCAGTGATAGGCGATTTCATAGCGGAGATAGTAAAGATCGTACAGGGCCAACTCTCAAAGTAGGAGGTCCAACCATGCAATATGTCTATCGCGAGGAGTTGAGAGATCGGCTACAGAGGCTGCGCACTTTGACAGAAGCCACCTTAGCGGGTCTACGAAACGACTTAGACCAGTCTCTTTCCGCGAGTATTAGTGAGTTTTCTACCTACGATAATCATCCGGCCGATGTGGCAACTGAGACCTATGAACGTAGCAAGGATCTGGGGTTACAGAAGGACCAAGAGCGTCTCTTGGAGCAGATCGATTTGGCGTTGCAGAGAATGGAGCAAGGGACCTATGGCTGGTGCCAGAAATGCGGACGCCCTATACCTGAGGAGCGTCTACTGGCTTTGCCCTATGTTTCCGAATGTCTCCCTTGTGCGGAGGCGGAGCAAAAGCGAATTGCTTCTCGCTGCAAAGAGGAACTGGATGCTAATCGGTTGTTGCGGCAAAGCTTTGACGAAAGGGTCGGCTTTGATGGGGAGGATGCTTGGCAGGCCGTGGCCCGTTACGGGTCGTCGAATACTCCAGGCGATTTTCGCCAAGTTGAAGATTACAATGATACATACCTAGACCATGATGAACCCATCGGAATAGTAGCAGAAGAAGAAGCCTTACCCGCCTCCTTCGATCGCAGCACGGATCAGTACATTAAAGGGGGGCGGCACGGGCGAGAGAAGAACCCCCTTGAGCCGTGATACTTTGCGTGTTAACATTATCTAAGGCTGTCCATTATCAGGACAGCCTTTTCCCATCCACGATGGATGATATCCCTGCTGGCGAAAGTGAGGAGGTTAGAGCAGCAATGACATATGTTCTATTAGCATTGGCGATTTGTGCCCTTGATCGTCTACTGAAAGCTTGGGTCGTTAGGGCTCTCCCCTTGTGGGCTAGCCGCCCCCTATTGGGCAACTGGTTGTATCTAACCCACGTTAGGAATACAGGGGCTGCCTTTGGTCTCTTTGGGGGTAATGCATTGCTGTTGGCAATTATAAGTATGGCATTGTTTGTTGCCTTGTTTTTCTGGCGGGAACATCTACGCTCCTTGGGTACTTGGGGATATTTGGCATTAGCCCTTATTTTAGGCGGGGCCCTCGGGAACATGTATGATCGTCTAGCTTACGGTTATGTGATTGACTTTATAGACCTCCGCATCTGGCCCGTTTTTAACTTGGCGGATAGCGCTGTAGTGGTTGGAGCATTGTTGTTGGTAGTCATTTTGTGGCGACAGGAGTTTGCAGGCTAGCTATGCAGGAGTTCCGTTTGCAAGTAGACAGTGGAGACAACGGTAAGCGCCTTGATGCTTGGCTTGCGGCACAAGACTTGGGTTTAACGCGCTCTCAAGTGCAGAAGCTAATTGCAGAAGGCAAAGTACGTGTAGAGGGTGTTGCAACCAGCAAGAACAACTATCGCTTGCGGGCAGGCCAGTGGGTTTTCGTTGTAGTCCCCGATCCTAAACCGTTAGAAATTTTGCCAGAGAACATACCTCTGCCCATTGTTTACGAGGACGCTTGCCTTGCCGTGGTTAACAAACCACAGGGAATGGTCACCCATCCGGCCCAAGGCAACTATACTGGTACTTTGGTTAATGCCTTGCTTTATCATATTAAGGATCTGTCGGGGATCAATGGTGTTTTGCGGCCAGGTATTGTGCATCGGCTAGATAAAGATACATCTGGCCTTTTGGTGGTGGCCAAAAACGATCTGGCCCACCGCAGTCTAGCACAGCAGTTAAAGACTCGGCAGATGAAGCGCAGATATGTAGCCTTGTTACATGGCAACTTGAAACAGGACGTGGGAACCGTGAATGCTCCTATAGCACGCCATCCGGTGTTGCGCAAACAGATGGCAGTAGTGGCCGGGGGGCGAGAGGCGATTACCCATTTTCAAGTGCGGGAACGGTTTGGCAATTTCACGTTGGTCGAGTTGCAGTTGGAAACGGGCCGTACCCATCAAATTCGGGTACATATGGCCCACTCAGGACATCCGGTAGTGGGAGATAATATCTATGGCCCCAAGAAGCCAGCCTTTGGCCTTAATGGCCAACTCCTGCATGCCTGGCACCTCAGCTTCTTGCATCCTATTACCCAGGAAATAGCGCAATTTTCCGTCGACATTCCACCTCATTTTCAGCGGGTTCTAGACAAATTGCGTCAATCTCAAAAACAATAGTTGACAAGAGTAGGTGTAACTGCTAATCTTAGCAAAGAACCCTTTAAGTTAGTCCTGCGAGACTAGCAAGGAGTATGCCCATTAGCTTATCAGGGCCTTCCTGTATCTATCTTGCAGGAAGGCCCTTAGTTTTTGCCCGCAGAGGGTAGTAAGGAGGTAGGAAAGTGCAAGGATATCGGGAGAAAACCCAGCTGATGGACGAGCGGGCTATGCAGCGGGCTTTAACGAGGATCGCCCATGAGATTATCGAGCGCAACAAAGGTACTGAAGACCTGGTCTTGGTGGGTATTCGGCGCCGCGGCATACCTCTAGCTGAAAGGTTGGCTAGTAACATCGAGCGCATTGAAGGGAAGCAAGTCATGGTAGGTGACTTGGATATCACCTCCTACCGGGACGACCTAGACCGGCTCCGAGAGCGGGTGACGGTGCACCCCAGTGAGCTTTCAGTCAGCATCGTGGACAAGATAGTGGTTCTAGTTGACGATGTGCTTTACACCGGACGCACTGTGCGAGCCGCCCTAGACGCCCTCATAGATATGGGCCGACCCCGTTTGATCCAATTAGCGGTTTTGGTCGACCGAGGGCATCGAGAGTTACCTATTCGGGCCGACTACGTGGGTAAGAACGTGCCCACCTCCCGCCGTGAGCAGATTGCGGTGCGCATAAAAGAGGTAGACGGTAAGGACGAAGTTATGATCCTTGAGGAATGCGAGAATTAACTACAAAGAGCGAAAGGGGAAAGAGAACATGCAGAAGCCATATGAACCAGTTCCAATGTCTCGGCTGTTGCCCTTAGGCCTGCAACACGTATTCGCCATGTTTGGGGCCACCGTTTTGGTGCCTATGTTGACCGGTCTTGATGCCTCGACAGCTTTGTTCACTTCCGCTGTTGGTACACTACTCTTTCAGCTGATAACCGGTGGTCAGGTACCTGCCTATCTTGGTTCGTCTTTTGCCTTTATTGCTCCCATCATAGCTGCCAGCGAAGAATATGGGGTCGCCGGCGCTCTGGGTGGATGTTTCGTAGCCGGGTTAGTTTATGTGGTCTTGGCCCTGATCATTGCTCGCGTCGGTGTCGGTTTCATTGACCGCCTTTTCCCGCCAGTTGTTGTGGGCCCCGTGATAATGACCATTGGGCTAGGGCTAGCTGGTACGGCGAGAGATATGGCAATAGCCCATCTGCCTACAGCTCTGTTTACACTCCTGGCTGTGGTTTTGATCAGTTATTACGGCAAGGGAATGGCCAAAATCGTACCTATTCTGCTCGGAGTTATTTCCGGATATGCTTTTGCTCTTGTAGTTAACTGGCGTTACCCTGAACTGGGGCTGTTCCTTAACAGCCAAGGTGAAAGTCTCCTCCAAATGCTGAAAGAGACCCCCTGGACGCCAGCCTTACCTGCCTATTTGACCAACTTCTTCAAGAACCCTTCTGAGACACTGCTGAATCCGGCCAACTGGCATTGGGGAGCCATCATGATGGTTGCCCCGGTAGCCCTAGTGACCATGATTGAGCACTTAGGTGACGTATTGACCATAGGTCGTACGACTGGTAGAGACTTCTTGGCTAGCCCTGGTTTGCACCGCACCCTGATCGGAGATGGCCTTGCCTCTTCCCTAGCTGCCTTCTTGGGTGGCCCACCGAACACGACCTACGGAGAGAATGTGGGTGTCCTGGCTCTAACTGGAGTTCACAATCCTATAGTTGTGCAAGTAGCGGCAGTTCTTGTACTCATCTTCAGTTTGTTCCCTAAAGTTGGGGCCCTCATTGCCACAGTGCCTACTCCAGTAATGGGTGGAATTACAGTGCTGCTCTTCGGTATGATAGCGGCCGTGGGAATTCGCACTCTGGTGGAGAAGAGAGTGGATTTAAGTGATACTCGTAACCTGATTATTGTTAGTACCGTACTCATCTTTGGTATCAGCGGTCTGCAGATCTTCAAACTCAGTGGTATGGGCTTAGGCGCGATCGCTGGAGTGCTGCTCAACCAAATCTTGCCGTCCCGTGCTCCTCAAGAGGAGCTGCAGGCTGATGAGCAGTAATCAGAATACAATTCTGTTCCGTAACGGTTGGTTAGCCGACGTGGAGCGCGGCCAACTAATACGGGGGGAGCTGTTGGTGGCAGGGGAGCGGATCGCCGCCATAGCTCCCTGCCTTCCCTGCTCCGATGCTCTGGTTATAGACTTAGCCGATGCTATTCTGTCCCCTGGTTTCATTGATGTGCACACCCATCTACGGGAGCCGGGATTTGAGTACAAAGAGACTATTGCCAGTGGCGCCCGTGCTGCCGCTGCCGGTGGCTTTACCACTATTGCCTGCATGCCGAATACCAAGCCTCCATTGGATACAGCCGAGCGGGTGGCTTGGGTAAAGGAACAAGCTAAAGCTACTAGTGTGGTAAAGGTGCTGCCCATCGGTGCCATATCGCTGGAACAAGCGGGTCACCGGGCCACCAACTTTTGGCAACTACGGGATAGCGGAGCAGTAGCCTTTTCCGATGATGGGCGAGGGGTCAAGAGTAGTCGACTGATGCTTGAGGCTCTAGAGGCTTCACGTTGCCTGGGCGTTCCCATAATGGCGCATGAAGAAGATGCGGAACTGGCTGGCAAGGGCAGTATTAACCACGGGCCCATCAGCGCCCAACTGGGTGACCAAGGGATTCCGTCCGCCGCCGAGTATATAATGTTGGCCCGTGATATCTATCTGGCGGAGATGACCGGTGGCCATTTGCATGTTTGTCATGTGAGCGCGGCTGAGTCAGTGAATCTGATCCGCAATGCCAAGGCGCGGGGGGTGAAAGTTACGGCCGAAGTCACACCCCATCATCTACATTTGACCGAGAGTATAGTGCCTACTCTACTGGGGCAGGCCAAGGTTAACCCGCCTTTGCGTAGTGAGGCGGACCAGCAAGCTCTACTAGCCGGACTGCTAGATGGCACTATCGATGTTATTGCTACCGATCATGCTCCCCATTCCATGTGGGAAAAGGAAGTGTCTCTAAGCCAGGCGGCCTTCGGTTTCAGCGGCTTGGAGGTAGCTTTTCCTGTGGTCATGGAGGCTTTAGTACATTCAGGTTTGCTGCCCTTGGAAAAGGTTCTGCCGGCACTCACCTGTCGTCCGGCCGACCTGCTGGGATTGCCACAAGGGCGTTTGGCCGTAGGTGCTCCCGCTGATTTGGTTGTATTAGACCCCCGCAAACGCTGGCGTGTCACAGCCGAGGGGCTACTATCACAAGGTAAGAATACACCCTACCTCGGTCAAGAGTTGGTGGGGCAGGTATTGCTTACCGTGGTGGACGGCCGGGTGGTCTTTGATATCAGAGAGTAGGAGGGATAAGGTGATCTCCCCTTGCACTGGTACTATAGTCAGCAATGAACAGCTTAGTCGCACAATCTGGCTGTTGCGGGTGGAGGCGCCCGTGATTGCCCAGCAGGTAGAACCGGGTCAGTTCGTGCAAGTACGTGTTACCAGTACCTACGACCCCCTACTGCGCACCCCTTTAAGTGTTCATGATTCTGATCCCGATCGGGGTACCATAGATTTGCTATACCAGACTGTTGGTACATCGACTCAGCTGTTGAGCAATTACAGAGAGCAGATGCGATTGGATATTCTAGGGCCGTTGGGTAAGGGGTTCACTTTGCCCACCGGACCTAAGTCTAGCTTCGCCCTTTTGGTGGCAGGAGGCATTGGTATTGCTCCCATGCTTCTGTTGGCTCGTTTCCTAATGGCCAATCAGGTAAGTACCCGCTTATTGTATGGAGCTCGCACCGCTTCCGATATGGTGCGTATCGATGCTTTTGAGAAATTAGGAGTTACCGTTGCCTGCAGCACCGATGATGGTAGTTACGGAGTCAGAGGAAATGTAGTCGACTTGTTGGCCGATTTCTTGCAGTCGGGTGCGGGAGGAGAAATCTTTGCCTGCGGTCCCACCCCCATGCTGAAAGCGTTGCAATCCTTGGCGAGAGAAAGGGAGCTAGCGGCCCAGCTTTCACTCGAGGCTTATATGGCCTGTGGTTTGGGTGCCTGCTTAGGCTGTGCTGTGGCAGTGCCCGGCGGTGGTTACAAGCATGTGTGCACCGATGGACCCGTGTTTGCGGCGTGGGAGGTGGAGCTATAGTGGTAGTTGATTTGAGCGTCAGCATAGGCAGTCTGCAGCTGAAGAATCCCGTTTTAACCGCTTCCGGCACCTTCGGTTACGGGTTGGAGTTTCGCCGCTTTGGTAATCTAGGTGCTCTAGGCGGAGTAGTGGTGAAAGGTACTACTCTGCAGCCACGGGCAGGCAACAAACCCCAGCGGATAGTGGAAACGGCCGCCGGTATGTTAAATTCCATCGGCCTAGAGAATCCGGGTGTCGATTTCTTCCTCACCCATTATCTTCCTCAGCTGCGAGACTTGGGTGTGACCACTATTGTCAACTTAGCTGGCAATACAATCGATGAGTATTGCCAGCTGGCCGAGCGATTGCAGCAACCAGGTATTGCTGCCTTAGAACTAAACATATCATGTCCCAATGTGAAGGCCGGTGGTATGGCCTTCGGCACCAGTGAAGAAGTGGTATACCAAGTGGTACAGGCGGTTCGCAGACACACCAAGCTCCCTCTCATCGTGAAGTTGTCCCCAAACGTAACTGACATCGCTGCAATTGCCCGGGCTGCTGAGGCAGCAGGTGCCGACGCCATTTCTTTGATCAACACTTTACTGGGCATGGCCGTTGACATCCGCACACGCCGACCCATACTAGGGAATGTCGTGGGCGGGTTATCAGGCCCGGCGATAAAGCCGGTTGCGCTACGCATGGTCTGGCAAGTGGCTCAGGCGGTTAAGGTGCCGATTATTGGCATGGGCGGCATCATGACTGCCAGTGACGCCATCGAGTTCCTGTTGTGCGGTGCCAGTGCTGTGCAAATAGGGGCCGCCAACTTCGTTGAACCGACCACCGCTTGGCGAGTGATCGATGGTATAGCCGAATATCTGGAACAACAGGGCATAGCTTCCGTGCGTGAATTGATAGGCAGTTTGCAGATTTAGTAGATTTCGCTTTGCCCTTGCTCGTACAGCTCAGTTGGTGTATATTTATTAAAACGTCGGCACAGGTAAAATGCTAGGACGAGGGCTAGTAGACCCACACCTCTGGGTTGCAGAGAGAGGCATTCATAGGCTGCAAGATGCCTCCCTAAGTGGGGTTGAACCTACCCTAAGAGCTACCTAGGCGCCAAACTTAGGTCGGCCAGCCACCGTTAGAAGGCCCGAGTGGGACATCTATGTCCAATCAAGGTGGTACCGCGGAAGATCAGGCTCTTTCGCCCTTCATATGGGGTGAAAGAGCTTTTGCTTTTACTTGTGCCTTTTTTGCTGAGAGGGAAGGTTGGAGTGAGATGCGATATGTAGTCAAAATCGGTAGTAGTTCCTTGACCCATCCTGATGGCTCCCTGGCTACCGAAAGGATGCTGCCCTATGTGTCGGGGTTGGCCCAGTTACGTCTGGATGGTCAACAGGTGGTATTAGTCACCTCTGGTGCTGTGGCAGCTGGCTATCGACTGGCGGGTTTTTCTCAGCGTCCTCAAGCTTTGGTAGAGAAACAGGCGGCAGCAGCTGTTGGCCAGAGCCAACTGATACAAGCCTATCATCAATTCTTGGCCCCATACGGGCTAAAGGTGGCCCAGTTACTGCTAACTGCCGGCGACCTCCAAGATAGGGAGCGGCGGCAGAACGCGGTGAACGTGCTGAACTACCTATTAGAGCAACCTATCATACCCATCATCAATGAAAACGATACGGTGGCGGTGGAAGAGTTGACCTTCGGCGATAACGATCAGCTCTCGGCCCTGGTGGCAGAGGTCATCGGAGCGCAAGCGCTGGTCATTATTACGGATACCGACGGTCTATATGATCAGAACCCAAACCAGTGTGTTACTGCTAAGCGCATCAAGCGGGTGCCAATCTGGGACGATAACCTTCTTACTCTGGCCAGTGGAAGCAGTGCAGTTGGAACTGGTGGTATGTACAGTAAGCTGCTGGCCGTATCCAAGGTGATGGACTGGGGAGGGGCTTGTTTTATTGGAAGGGCACGGACCGCCAGCGAGTTTCTAGCCATTTATTCTGGCCATGGCCAGGGCACCTATTTTGGTACCGTAGAACAGGTGGAGCAGTTCTTTAACAATGCAGGTTTCGGGGCCTACTGACCCCTTGGTGTAAAGGAGGAGCAAAGGATGGACTTGACAGTGAGAGAGCAGGCCCGACGGGCTCAGGCAGCTGCTCCTAGTTTACAACAGACCAGTGCTGAGAGTCGCAAGCAGCTCTTGCTGGCCTTAGGGTTTGCTCTGCGTCAACAACAAGCAGAGATTCTAGCAGTTAATGAGGAGGAAGTGAAAGAGCAGGCCGGACAGGGCCTGTCACCCGCCTTGCTCGATAGGCTGAAGCTTAATCCAGAGCGCATGGCCAGTATGGTTGACGGTATAGAACAGATTGCCAATGCACCTGATGTCCTCGGCGAGACGATCACCAGCTGGCAGCAGCCCAATGGACTCCACATACGCCAAGTGCGGGTGCCCTTGGGGGTCATTGGCATCATTTACGAGGCTCGCCCCAATGTCACCGTAGATGCGGCAGCCCTAGCTCTAAAAAGTGGTAACGCTGTGCTGTTGCGGGGTAGCCGTATGGCAGCAAAGACCAACGCACGGCTCGTAGCAACCATAACCGAAACCCTACAGGAACATGGTTTGCCTAGTGATTTGGTGCAGATGGTGCAAGATACCAGTCGACAGTCGGTAAAGGAAATGGCCCAAGCTCGGGGCCTGATTGACCTGATTGTGCCCCGAGGCGGTGCCGACCTGATTAGAACAGTGATAGAGATAGCTACGGTACCCGTTTTGGAAACGGGAGTAGGCAATTGTCATCTCTTTATTGATGCCTCAGCTCCCCTAGATATGGCGGTGGCTTTGGCTCTTAATGCCAAATGCAGTCGGCCTGCAGTCTGCAATGCCATAGAGACCATTCTGCTGCACCAAAATTGGGCAGAACAGCATTTTGCTCAACTGGCTCGGGCACTGGAGGAAGCAGGGGTTGAATTAAGGCTCTGTCCCCGATTGGCCCAGTACGCCCCTAATCACAAGCTGGCGAGCGAAGAGGATTGGGCCACCGAGTATCTGGATCTCATCGTGGCTATCAAGCAGGTGGCCGATGTGGAGGAAGCAATCGAGCATATTCAACGTTATGGTACTCGTCATTCGGAGGGTATTGTCTCACTGGATGAGAAGAATGTGGCTCGCTTCTTTGCCGCTGTGGATGCGGCTTGCTTGTATCACAATGCTTCTACCCGTTTCAGTGATGGCTACGCCCTGGGGTTAGGAGCCGAAATCGGTATCAGCACGCAAAAGCTACATGCCCGTGGGCCTACGGGCGTGATCGGGCTTACCACTTACAAGTACCTAGTCGATGGCGCCGGCCATATCCGCTAGTTGTGCTTGGGAAGGAGGAAGAATGCAGCATGAACAAGGACAGTCTGATCTACTTCCTTGGTGGAGGGGCTATGGCGGAAGCGCTAATAAAAGGATTACTAGAGAAGAAGGTGATGTCTCCTGAGCAAATCGGGGTTACCGACATCCGTCCCGATCGTTGCCATGAGCTGAGGGAGAAGTACGCCATTATAACCGAGTATCCTCAAAAGGCAGAGCATCTTATGAAGGCAGATATAGTGGTTTTAGCCTTTAAGCCGAAGGATTTGGATTCAGCCATGGACGCTTATGGTAGAGACTTGCGTAGCAAGCAGTTGGTGATTTCCGTATTGGCCGGAGTAACTACGCAACGTCTGGAAGAGCTCTTGCCAGCAGGAACGCCTTTGGTGCGAGCCATGCCCAACACGGCAGCTGCCGTGGGCCTAAGTGCCACCGCTATCTGTGGTGGCAAACAGGCGCAAGAAGCACACTTGGCAGCGGCGGAGGCTCTCTTTGCGGCTACGGGAATAGTGCAACGGGTGGCGGAGCCGCTTATGGATGCGGTTACAGGCCTTTCGGGTAGCGGCCCAGCTTACGTCTATCTGTTGGCCGAAGCTATGCTGGCAGGCGGAGTTGCGGCAGGTTTGGACCTTAACACGGCACGCGCGTTGACGGAGCAAACCTTACTCGGGGCAGCTCACATGCTACAGGCTAGTAGGCGTCCGCCAGAGGAACTAAGAAAGCAGGTGAGCAGTCCGGGCGGTACCACTCTAGCAGGGCTGGAAGCGTTGGCAGAATACCACTTTGCGGAAGCAGTACAAGAAGCGATTCTGCGGGCGACCAGGCGCTCACAGACCCTTTCGAAAATAGTTACCACTGGAACTAATTAGTTGGCAGGTTTCTGTGGACTCAATCTAGAAGTGTTACATGGTTGGACCGAATTGAGTCCGCCAGCTAATCATCAAATGGAGGGATTGCCGATGAGATTTTCCCTTTATGAGGTAATTGCCGGTTTGCATGCCAATAATCAGGATAGGGAGACGGCTAGTTTCATAAGGGAGCTGGAAGCCCTATTAGGACAGTCGCTCCCCATTACGAAACTGGAGGACTTAGAGCAGGAGGAGCTACCTCTAGTTTTCATCCGCTCAGGTGGTACGGAGGGCCTCTTTCAACAGGTTTATGAGCAGTTGCCTGAGCCCTATCTCCTGTTGACAACGGGGCGGCAAAACTCGTTAGCCGCTTCCTTGGAGATTCTGACCTTCTTACAGCAGCAAGGCAAACGGGCAGAGGTACTCCACGGCTCCCCCTCTGCCATTGCCGAGAGATTACAGCAGATTGCCCGTATAGAGAAGGCCTGGAAGAAGCTGAAGGGCCTACGAGTAGGCTTGATCGGTCGCCCGTCCGACTGGTTGATTGCTAGTGATGTGGCCCCAGAGGTTGCCTATGAACGCCTGGGTGTTCACCTCATCCCCATTGACATGACGGAACTGGAGCAAGCTATTGACGGGGTAGCAGGAGTTCCTCAGGAACTGTTGGATTCTTTTGCCCACCCGGATCCGGCAGTGATGGCGGGCGCTCTGCGTATCTATCTGGCTTTGCAATCGTTGGTAGAGAAACATCAGCTGGGTGCCTTAACGGTACGCTGTTTTGACCTACTCCAGCCCTATCAGAATACGGGCTGCATCGGTGTGGCATTGCTTAACGATGCCGGTATTACGGCCGGTTGTGAAGGCGATGTACCTTCGCTGCTTTCCATGGTGATTCTGCAAGCTCTGACGGAGGAGCCGGTGTTCATGGCTAACCCTTCGGAGTTGGATGTGGAGAAGAACCAGCTCATTGTGGCTCATTGCACCGTGCCGCTGAGCATTACGGAAGACTATACTCTGCACACCCATTTTGAGTCGGATCTGGGTGTGGGGGTGCGGGGCAAGATTCGTCCCGGACGCTGCACCGTGTTCAAATTGAGTAGCGACTGCAGCAAGTTTTTTGTTTCCGCAGGAGAAATCCTCGAGAATTTGGAGCGTCCAAACCTCTGCCGCACCCAGTTGCGCATAACCCTAGATGAAGATGTCAACTATTTCTTGACCCGTCCGCTGGGGAACCATCATCTGATCAGCCGCGGCGACCATTCTGCCTTGATACAACAGTTCCTTCAAACTCTGGGACTACGTAATGTTCTGCAATAAAGACATTGAAAGGCTGCACCTTGATTAGGAAGGTGCAGCCTTCTTATTCCGCGACCAATTAGAGTTTCTCGCTAATACTCTTAGCTTGCATAAACAGTTGCACATAGTCGGGTCCGCCGGCCTTGCTGTCAGTGCCGCTCATATTGAACCCGCCGAAGGGGTGGACTCCCACTAAAGCACCGGTGCAGTGCCGATTCAGATACAGGTTACCCACATGGAACTCAGCCTTGGCCTTCTCTAAATGCTTCCTATTCAGGCTATAAACCGAACCGGTAAGGCCATAAATGGTGTTGTTGGCGATGGCTAGAGCTTCGTCGAAGTTGGCAGCTCGGATGAAGGCCAAAACGGGGCCAAAAATCTCTTCCTGAGCCAGCCGTGCATCAGGCCTGACATCGGCGAAAATGGTGGGCTTGATATAGTAACCCTGTCGGTCGTCATACTCGCCGCCCAGGACTAATCGGCCTTCATGGCCGCACTCCCTAATATAGGAAGTGATTTTGGCAAAGGCCGCTGCATCAATCACTGCTCCCACCGCATAGTTTTCAGCAGCAGGACCAATAGCCAATTGCTTGGTTAGCTCAACTACCCTTGCCAGCACCTGATCATAGATGGAATCAACGACGATGGCTCGAGAACAAGCCGAGCATTTTTGTCCCTGGAAGCCGAAGGCTGATTTAACAATGCCTTGGGCCGCCGCTTCCAGGTCGGCGCTTTCATCGACGATAATGGCGTCTTTGCCACCCATCTCAGCCACGACGCGTTTGATCCAGATCTGCCCCGGCTGGGTGACGGCCGCCTGCTGGTTGATACGTAAGCCAACAGCCATGGAGCCGGTGAAGTTGACGAAACGGGTACGGGGATGGCTGACCAAATACTCCCCTATTTCGCTACCACTGCCCGGCAAGTAGGTTACTACGCCTGCTGGCAAGTAGATTTCCCTTAGCAACTCATGGAACTTGGCTCCGATGACGGCAGCCGTATTGGCTGGCTTGATGATCACCGTATTACCAGCTACAATGGCCGCTGTTGTCATACCCACCAGAATGGCGAAGGGGAAGTTCCAAGGGGAGATGGCTAGCCCGACGCCAAGTGGAATGTAGGTGAAGCTGTTGCGCTCTCCGGGTAGTGGCGTGGGCGTTCTGCCGGCACTCAGTTCCAGAGCTTGCCGAGCATAGTATTCACAGAAATCGATGGCTTCCGCCACGTCCGCATCGGCTTCAACCCAGTTCTTGCCCACTTCTAGAATTAGCCAAGCCGTCAGTTCCGCTTTCCGGCGGCGGATGGTGGCGGCCAGCTTGAACAGGTAATCGGCTCTCACTTGCATGGGTAGACTGCTCCAGCTAGCGAAAGCTTTCCAAGCCGTCTCCATTGCCAGTTCGGCATGTTCGGCGGCTCCTTGCGATACGAAGCCGATTACTTCTTGGTGGTTACAGGGATTAAGGGAAGCGAAGGTGCGCTCTGTGGTGATTGCTTGCTCACCGATCATTAAAGGGTAAGTCTGCCCCAGCTGGCACTTTACTTGGGCAATGGCTGTTTCCAGAACTTTACGGTTCTCCGCCAAGGAGAAGTCGGTTAACGGTTCGTTGCGAAAGGGAATCAATTGCTCAACCTCCTTCAGGAAAAGTTTAATTTATCTCATTATCTTCTACACCCATCTTCCTATTCCTACTTACCACAAGAATAAGTTATTTATGAAATAGCTACTTTCAGAACTGACTTGTAGTGATCAGTAGGGTCTAGTACTATCGTATGTACAAAAACAGTGAGCAGGAGGGAGATTTTTGCAGAGGATTAAAAGGCAAGCCGTGGTTTTGCTCTGCGCGTTACTTTTCATAATGGCTTTCGGGTGCCAAGACAGGGGTCCAGAAGAAGAGCAGCCCCAGTTCTTGCTGGTGCCGGAAGGTCGCTTTCTGCCTATTGCTGAAAGACCTAAGATCATACCCTTTGATGGAATCGATCTCTCTACTGGTGAGCAAGTTGCCCTTACAGTGGCTGGGGAAGGGCGAGTCCGTATGCTCTCCTTCTTTTCTTCTGGCTGACAAGCCTGCATTATAGAGTTGCTGCAGTTGCAGCCGGAACTAGCTGCTTTGAAAGAACAAGGCGTTGATCTATATGTAATAGCAATTGGTAGCGAGAAAGACTTGTCCTGGTTCTTTAACGAAGTTCAGCTGGAAGCGACTATTATCCATGACACCGATTTTTCCATCTTCCAGAAGTACTCCGTTGTTGCTTTGCCTTCCCTGTTGTTGATCGACAAGGAGGGGAGAGTGGCCTTCAACTTGGTGGGCTGGGGTTTAGAGGCTTTCACTGAGCAGATACAGCCTCTACTTACGGATTTGCTGGCTGAGTAGAGAAGGGGGATTGTTATGAGGGAGAGGGCGGGGAAGGCCCTGTTGTTAGTTGGCTTGGCCACAATGATCTTGGGACTGTGGCGAGAGGAGGCGCTTTTGGTGCTAGAGAAAGCCATTATTATCTGTTTACAGTGTATTGGTATTGGCTAGGTGTGGGATGCCATGTACAGACGTAGATTAAGTCAAATTCTGGCAACGGTTGCTAGTAATAGTTATCTGCCTGGATGGTTAAAAGGTAGGATATATCAGGGAAAACTGAAGATGATATGCGTTCCTTTCCTCAACTGCTATTCCTGTCCTGGCGCTATTGGTTCCTGCCCGGTTGGGGCCTTTCAGTCACTGGCGGCCGGGTATGGCCGTACTATTTCGCTCTACATCAGTGGCTTTCTGCTAGCCGTGGGCGCACTCGGAGGGCGTTTTGTCTGTGGCTGGCTCTGTCCTTTTGGTCTGGTACAAGAGCTGTGCTACGGCGGGAAGGGTAGGCTGCGTCAGCTGCCACCTCTCGTGGAGAAACTGAAGTTTTTGGTGTTGGGGCTGACTGTGGCTTTACCCTTTGTCTGGCGTGATCCGACCGGGCTGGCGGAACCCTACTTTTGTAAATTTGCTTGCCCTGCTGGCACTTTCCAAGCCGGCCTACCGCTGGTGTCTCTAAGCCCCGCACTACAGGGTCTAGTGGGCTGGCTGTTCAGTTGGAAGCTGGCGGTGTTGCTCTTGGTGCTAATGGCGGCCCATTACTACTGGCGCCCCTTTTGTCGCGTTCTGTGCCCTCTGGGGGCCTTCTATGGACTGCTTAATCGCTGGAGCATCTGGCAGCTTCGCTTAAATCGCCATCGCTGCACCGACTGTGGAGCCTGTGCCCGTCAGTGCCAAGCTTGTTTAAACCCCAGGCTTGAATCTAATAGTAGCGCTTGTATCCGTTGTCTAGAGTGTGTCAGTGTCTGCCCCACGCGGGCTCTGAGCTTCGCTAATCACACAGTGAACAGTCAAAGATTTACTTCTAAAGGAAACACAGTAGGGAAATAGTATATAATAATTATGAATTAGCATAGCATAATTGAATAGTAACCCAGCGGGTGTGTAAAGGAGGGGAAGCCCATAGGAGGCGAAGATACTCGCACAAAAGTGTACGTAGTTTCCGACGCCCTAGGTGAGACGGCCGAATTTGTGGTACGAGCGGCCGCCAGTCAGTTCTCCAGTACACAAATGGAAATTGTGCGCATGCCCTATGTGAACAATAGGCAATATGTGAGGGAAATTGTGACTAAGGCTGCACAAGACCGTAGTATTCTGGCCTACACATTGGTGGTTGATGAGCTACGAGAAGAAATGATTGCTGCCACCAATGAGCTGGGGGTGCCTACCATAGACATTTTGGGACCAGTGCTCAAGACCATGTCGGCGGTGACCCGGGAGAAGCCCCTCATGCGGGCTGGTTTACTGCGCCGCATGGACGAAGAATACTTCCGTAAAGTGGAAGCGGTCGAGTTCGCCGTGAAGTATGACGACGGGAAAGACCCTCATGGCCTAATGGCAGCC
This sequence comes from Bacillota bacterium, assembly GCA_029781045.1. Classification (GTDB taxonomy): domain Bacteria; phylum Bacillota; class UBA994; order UBA5500; family UBA5500; genus UBA5500. Next base: position 79,000 of record JAKOXL010000024.1, read on the forward strand.
GACATGGTGCTGATTGGTGTCTCCCGCACCTCAAAGACGCCAGTCTGTATGTACTTAGCTCACAAGGGTGTCAAGGCGGCTAACGTACCCTTGGTACCCGAGGTAAAACTGCCCGAGGAGCTTTTTGCTCTTCCTCCCGGTCGTATTGTGGGGCTGACCATCAATCCCAGCTTCCTCAATGAAATCCGCTTGGAGAGGTTAAAAACCTTGGGGCTTACGGCCAATGCGGAGTATGCCAGTCTAGCACGTATCCTCGCCGAGTTGGACTATGCGGAAGGGGTAATGAGAAAACTGGGCTGCCCAGTGATCGATGTGACCAATCGGGCAGTGGAGGAAACGGCCACCAAAGTATTAGAGATTTATTACAGGAGGGAAAGGCATGCCAAGTAGGACCTATGTCTACTCATTCGCCGAAGGAGCTACGAAAGATAAGATGCTGCTGGGAGGCAAAGGAGCTAATTTAGCGGTGATGACCAGTATCGGGCTTCCAGTTCCCCCTGGCCTTACGATAACTACCGAAGCCTGCAGTGAATATCTGACAAGTGGAGGCCAGTTGCCTCCCGGCTTAGAGGACCAGTTACGGGAGAAGTTGCGGTGGCTGGAGAAAGAGACTGGCAAAGCCTTTGGTGACGAGAGCAACCCTCTGTTGGTTTCTGTACGTTCAGGAGCACCCATTTCCATGCCGGGTATGATGGACACCATCCTGAACTTGGGGCTCAATGATCGTACGGTAGAAGGTCTAGCGAATGCCACTGGTGACGAGAGGTTCGCCTTTGACTGCTACCGGCGCTTCATTCAGATGTACGGTGAAGTGGTGTTGGGAGTTGAGCAATTTGAATTTGAAGGTATTCTGGCTGAGCTAAAGCACCAGCGGCAGGTGCAGTTTGACTATGAGCTGTCGCCCGCAGATTTGCGTCAGCTGGTGGTGGACTATAAACAGGTGGTGGCTCGGAAAGGGAAAGTTTTCCCGCAAGATCCCTTGGAGCAGTTGTTGATGGCGGTGCGGGCTGTGTTTGGTTCCTGGAACAATCACCGAGCCATCGTCTATCGTAAGTTGAACAACATACCTGATCATTTAGGTACGGCCGTAAACGTGCAGGCCATGGTTTTTGGTAATATGGGTGACGATAGCGGAACGGGTGTGGCCTTTACCCGCAACCCGGCCACGGGTGAGAAGAAGATCTATGGTGAGTACTTGATAAACGCCCAAGGTGAAGATGTGGTTGCCGGTATTCGCACTCCCCAGCCCATAGCCAGCCTAGCCCAAGATATGCCGGAGATCTATGAACAGTTTACCCGCATTTGTGAGCTGCTCGAGCGACACTATCGCGATATGCAAGACATTGAGTTTACCGTGGAAAAGGGCAAGCTCTATATCCTGCAAACCAGATCGGGTAAGCGTACCGCCGCTGCTGCCATCCGTATTGCGGTGGAAATGGTGCAGGAGGGAATGTTGACCAAAGAAGAAGCCCTGCTACGCATTCAACCATCCCAGTTGGATCAGTTGCTACATAGACGTATTGACCCCTCTGCCAACTTAGATGTGTTAGCCAAGGGACTGCCGGCTTCACCGGGAGCCGCCTGTGGACGTATCGTCTTTAGTGCAGATGAGGCTGACGCCTTAGCCCAGAAGGGAGAAAAGGTGCTGCTTGTACGCACAGAGACCACGCCCGATGACATCCACGGCATGATCGCTGCCCAAGGAATTCTCACTTCCCGCGGCGGTATGACCAGCCACGCGGCTGTGGTGGCCCGCGGTATGGGTAAGCCCTGTGTCTGCGGCTGCGAGGCTTTGCGCATTGACTATGATGCCCAGCAGTTACTGGTTAATGGCCGTGTTTTTAGGCGCGGCGACATCTTATCCATCGATGGCACTACTGGTCGCGTGATTGCCGGCGAAATCAAGATGATTGAGCCGGAGCTCAGTGAGGAGTTCAATACGCTGCTGCAGTGGGCCGACGAGGTGCCCGGCTTGGGCGTGCGCGCCAACGCCGACAATCCGGTTGATGCCAAGAAAGCTCTGGATTTTGGGGCCAAAGGTATCGGTCTCGTCCGTACAGAGCACATGTTCATGGCTACCGATCGGCTGCCCCTTGCCCAGCGGATGATTTTGGCCATGGACAAGGAAGAACGGGCTGCAGCCTTGGAAGCATTGCAGACGCTGCAAGAGAATGACTTCTATGAGATCCTCAAGGTCATGTCGGGCTATCCCGTCTGCATTCGTCTGTTGGATCCGCCATTGCATGAGTTCCTGCCGGCAGCAGAACAGCTGTTGGTAGATATAACCACGCTCAGGCTCACGGGCGGCAACGTGGAAGAGTTGGCCCGTAAAGAAGCTCTCTTAAGCAAGGTGCGTAGCCTTTCCGAGTTTAACCCCATGTTGGGACATCGCGGTTGCCGTTTAGGAGTGACTTTTCCCGAGATCTATCGTATGCAGGCCAAGGCCATCTTCAATGCCATGGCTCGCCTCTTGCAGGAAGGATATGAGCCCCATGTGGAGGTGGAAATACCTCTAGTGGGTAACATTAAGGAGCTGACCATCCTGAAAGAAGAGGTCAACCGCATCGCTGCTGAGGTGCAGGCAGAAAGTCGTTTGACTCTCAACTACCATGTGGGTGCAATGATTGAGCTACCGCGGGCGTGCCTCATCGCCGACCAAATTGCGGCCGAGTCGGGCTTTTTCACCTTTGGTACCAACGACCTGACTCAAACCACCTTTGGTTTCAGCCGCGACGACGCAGAGGGCAAGTTCCTGCCCCAGTATCTGGAGGCTGGCATTCTGACTGAGAATCCCTTTGCTGTCATCGACCGTGAGGGTGTGGGTGAGTTGATGCGCATAGCGGTGGAAAGGGGCCGCAAAGCCAAACCCCGCATTTCTATCGGCATCTGCGGCGAGCATGGCGGCAATCCCGATTCCATCGAGTTCTGCTACCAAATCGGTCTTGACTACGTCAGCTGCTCCCCCTACCGTGTGCCCATCGCCCGCCTAGCCGCAGCCCAGGCGGCCATCAAAAGAGCAACATAAGCCGATAACTAGGAATGAACAAAGGAGTGTCGCGCCACGTCTTAGCGTCTCGCGACACTCCCGTTTTATGTCGGTTCATACTTCTTCGGCTCCACCAACACTGTTTTCTGCTCCGTGTAGATCACAAAGCCTGGCGGGGAACCGCTGGGCTTTTTCACATGTCTGCGGCGGGTATAGTCGACGGGCACTTTGCTGCCCTGACTGGCTTGGCTGTAATAGGCCGCCAGTTGGGCCGCCATTTCCAGGGTTGGAGCATCAGGTTCTTCGCTGCCCTTGATCAACACATGGGAGCCGGGAATGTTTTTCGTGTGCAGCCACCAGTCATCGGGGTGGGCGGAGCGCAGTAGGCTCTCATTTTGCAGGTTGCTACGGCCCACTAGAATTTCGCGCCCACTGGGAGAACGGAAACGTAAAGGTGAGCTAGGTTGTTGCTTCTCCTTCTTCTTACCCTGCACTTCCTGCCGCAGCAGGCCACTCTGCTGCATCTCCGCTTCCATTTCTAATATCAGTTCCAGAGAATCAGCTCTCTGCAGCAAGTCTTGCAATGACTGCAGGTACTGGATGGTCTGTTTAGTATTAGCGATGTTTTTCTCTACTATGGGAATACCCTTACGGGCCCGTTCGTACCGTTTGAAATAGCGCTGGGCATTTTGGGTGGCGTCGAGGCTGGGGTCTAGCTCGATGGTGACGGTTGTTAGGTCTGCGTCGTAGTAGTTAACCACCTGGGCGGTTTTGGCCTTGGGCTTAATCAGGTGCTTGTTGGCCAAGATGAGCTCACCGCGAAGTCGCAAGTCCAAGTCCTGCTTCATGGCGTTCAGTTCCTGTTCCTGATTGGCCAGCTTCCGTTCCTCTCTTTGCAGGTGTTGCTTAACCGCACTGTCTAAACGGCGCCTGGCTTGCAGCAGAGCCGCCTCCTGAGAACTCTCCTGCGCCATGTGATCCACCAGCTGGTTAACACTGTCGGGCCAAGGTGTGGCGTTTAAGTGGGTTAACATTAGGGCTCCGCATTTTCCCTCAATCGCCGAGGGAGCAAACTGCCCCAGTTGCACCATAGACTGTAGATCAGCTATTTCGCGCCACAACTGTTCCCAGTCTTGAGGTGTCAGGTCAAGTGCTGATGAATCAAGTGGTATGTGGGCCCTGCTTAACAGCTCCGTGGCCAGCAAGGGGCTGATCCCTGTCAGATGACGCACCAGGGCCTGGCTAAGGCAACTATCGCTGGACCCTAGTGCACTTTGCAGACTCTGGACATTGGTTATGCTCAGTGTGTCCATGCGCTGCTGGTGGGTCGGGTACTCATAGCTGATGCCCGGCAGCATGATGCGTACACTGCTCATGGCCGGAGGCACTCGCACTATGGCATCGATAACTTTATCATTGGGGCCGACTAAGACGATATTGCTATGGCGCCCCATGATCTCAGCTATCAGACGATAGATAACCCGGTTTCCCAGATCGTCCTTGCCACTGAAGTAGAAGGTCAGCACCCGTTCTAGACCCAGCTGTTCCACTTGTAGCAGTTTTGCTCCCTCCAGGTGTTTGCGCAGTAGCATGCAGAACATAGGGGGAGTAGGGGGATTATCTTGTCTGTATGCGGTTAGATGCACCCGCGGCGAATGGGGACCAGCAGAGATCACCAAGCGTCCCTTTCCCAGTTGTCCATGGTGTAAGAGGAGATTAAGGGTGGCAGTCTCCGGCTGAAATACCCGTTCCACACGGGCATCACACCAGGCTTTAAGCTCAGAGGTTATGGCTGCCATTATTAAGCCGTCGTAGGTCATTGCTATCCCCCCTTGGTAGCCTGAACTCGTGATTAAGTATACCGCGGTGGGGGCGGGGGGGTCAATTGAAGTCCCCTGATGCGCCGGTCAGGTATGTTGTCCACTCCCCTCGCATATTCTGTTTTGAGGTTAGTTGGAGAGGTGAGTGAAGTTGCTATGGCATAGTACCGATTGGGTAGAATGTATGGCACTATTGGAGAGCAGCGAGCAGGGGCTAAGCACCAAGTTAGCAGAACAGCGCAGGCAGCGCTTTGGGCCCAACCGGTTGCAGCAAACACCGCCTCCGTCGGCTTGGCAGTTGTTCTTGGGACAGTTCAAAGACTTCATGACTTTGGTACTCTTGGTGGCTACGCTCATTTCCGGGCTCTTGGGCGAGTATGCTGACGCTTTGAGCATCATCGCCATCGTTCTCCTCAACGCCTTATTGGGTTTTGTTCAGGAGTATCGAGCGGAAAAAGCCATAGCAGCCTTGGCCAAGCTCAACTCACCCCAAGTAGATATTCGTCGTGACGGCCGGGATCTGACGGTGGACGTGGAGGAGTTGGTACCTGGCGATTATGTCTTTATACATCCGGGGATGCGCGTGCCGGCAGATCTTCGACTTGTCCATGCAGTTGCCCTTGAAGTGGATGAGGCGCCATTGACTGGTGAATCTTTGCCGGTGCGCAAATCCGTGGAGCCCGTACCTGCTGATACTCCCCTGCATGAGCGGGCTTGCATGCTCTATTCGGGTACTTTGGTAACTCGCGGTCATGGCAGCGGACTGGTGGTGGCTACAGGTATGGAGACAGAAGTGGGGCGCATTGCCCAGATGTTGCAAGGGGTAGGGCGCGAACCCACTCCTCTGCAAGCTCGCCTGGAGCAGCTGGGTCAATACATAGTCTGGGGATGCTTACTAATCTGTGCCGCTGTGGTATTGATGGGGCTTTACCGGGGAGAAAACCCAACCACCATGTTCCTTGCCGGTGTTAGCTTGGCGGTAGCTGCCATTCCTGAGGGCTTACCGGCCATTGTTACCATTGCTCTGGCTATTGGGGTGCAACGCATGCTCCGGGCCCAGGCCATTGTGCGCAAACTGCCGGCGGTGGAAACTCTAGGGTGTGCCAGTGTAATTTGCTCAGACAAAACCGGCACCCTAACCAAGAATGAGATGACGGTACGACGCATCTGGTTGGCTAGTGGTGGCATCGAGGTGAGTGGTGAAGGATATGCTCCCGAAGGCCAGTTGTCACGGGCGGGAAGGCCACTGGCTCTGCAGCAGGCTACTGATCTCAAACAGCTACTGACCATTGTGGCTTTATGCAATAATGCGGCCATTGTTGCTGTAAAGGAAGGAAATGGTCGTTTTGGTCTGAGGCGCCGTACCGCCTACCAAATCAAAGGCGACCCCACTGAAGCTGCCTTGCTGTCTGTGGCCAGTAAAGCTGGGCTTACACGGGAAAAGCTGTTGTCTGAGTACGAGATGCTAGATGAAATACCCTTTGATTCGGAACGCAAGCGTATGAGCGTGCTGGTGGCCGACAAGCGGGGGAACAGATGGCTGTATAGCAAGGGTGCCCCCGACGTGCTATTGGCCCGGTGTACCCACTATCTAGAGGGCAAGACCGTCAAGCCCCTAAGACCAGAGCAAGTTGAGCTAGTGCAAGCGGTAATGGCTGAAATGGGCGATGCGGCACTAAGGGTGCTGGCAGCGGCCTATCGACCGGTCGAGCATGTGCCAAGCCAGATTGAGACCTTAGAAGGCCACTTAGTATTCGTCGGCCTGCTGGGACTTATTGATCCGCCGCGTCCCGAGGTCAAAGAAGCCCTTAAGGTGTGTCGACGAGCCGGGATACGCACAGTGATGATCACTGGCGACCATGCCCGTACCGCTAGGGCTATCGGGGTGGAGTTGGGGCTGATCGGTACTCATGATGCGGTGTACTCGGGAGTGGATTTGGATCGACTACAAGGTGCCGAGCTGGAGCGTGCAATTAACCAAGGGCGTATTTTTGCCCGCGTTTCGCCCCATCACAAGTTGAAAATTGTGCAGACCCTAAAGCGGGCTGGCCAAGTGGTGGCCATGACCGGTGATGGTATTAACGACGCACCAGCCCTTATGGAGGCTGACATTGGGGTGGCCATGGGGCGGACTGGAACCGACGTGGCCAAAGAGGCCGCCGACCTGGTTCTCCGCGATGACAACTTTGCTACCATTGTAGCCGCAGTTCGGGAGGGCCGAGGTATATACGACAACATACGCAAGTTTATTCGTTATCTTCTCTCTTGCAATGTGGGCGAGCTTCTGACCGTGTTCCTGACCATGTTGCTGCGCCTGCCCCTGCCGCTCAGGCCTCTGCAAATACTATGGGTTAATCTCGTGACCGACGGTTTGCCGGCGATGGCTCTAGGTGTAGATCCGCCCGATCCGGATTTGATGGAGCGTAGCCCGCGGTCTAAGAATGAAAATATCTTTGCCCGCGGTCTGGCGCGGCGCATATTGACCAGGGGAGTCCTAATAGGCATTACCACGACTCTCGTATTTGCAGGAACCATGCTTCACGCTGACGATCTAAAACTGGCACGTACCATGGCTTTTGCCACCCTCGTATTCTGTCAGCTGTTCCACGTGTTTGATTGCCGTTCCGAGACCATGGGCATAATGGAAAAGGGTCTCTTCTCTAACCCCTATCTTATCGTAGCCGTGCTTCTTTCCAGTCTGATGTTCTGGGCTGCCCTGTATGTGCCTCCTTTACGTACCCTGTTCGATACGGTGGCTTTGGATACTTCCCAATGGCTAGTAGTTCTGGCCGCCGCTGGTATGCCTACGGTAGTGATTGGCCTGCGCCGGCTCTTACGGCGCCGATAGTCGCACCTTGGCTACGCAAGCAGGAATTAGAGTCGGCTAAGCAGAAAACAATAAGGGCGCGGTTGCGTCCTTTTTCTTTGCTCTAAGTTGGTGGAGCCGGCGTTGTTCCAGCTAGTGATGTTTAGTACAATATACAAAAGGGAGGATTAGGGATAATGGCTTTAAGTATGACCGGTTTTGGCCGCGGAGAGGTGACTACAGAGATTGGCACCATCGTTGTCGAGGTAAAGACAGTCAACCACCGCTATTTGGATATTGCCATCCGTGCTCCCAAGGAGTTTAATTCTTTGGAAGAGGGCTTGCGGGGTGTTATCCGACAGGCTTTGGCTAGAGGCCGAGTCGATGTTTATGTCCGCTTCACGCCGTCTTTGGATCAGGTGCCAACAGTGACAGTAAATGTGCCTCTGGCGAAAGCCTATATGGCCCAGGTAAAGGCCTTGCAGGAGGAAACCGGGCTGGATGGTTCCCTGTCTCCCCGTGATTTGTTGACGCTGCCGCAGGTGGTGCAGTTGGACGAGCCCGAGTTGGATCCCGAACTGCTACGTTCACCTTTGCTAGAGGTTACTAAAGCCGCCCTGTCACAGGTTACTGCAATGCGGGCAGAGGAAGGCGTGCGGCTGATGGCCGACATACGTGAACGGCTAGCTACTTTGGCTACCCTTCTGGTGTCCGTAGCTGAACGCAGTCCGGAGGTAGTAAATGAGTACAGACAGAAGCTTACTCAGCGCCTGCAGGATATGTTGCCGACTGGCACCTTAGATGAGATGCGTCTTGCTCAAGAGGTGGCTATCCTAGCAGACCGGGCATGCATCACCGAGGAGATAGTTCGTCTGCGTAGTCACTTTGCCCAGTTTGAGCAGTTGCTGACCAAGTCGGAGGCGGTTGGACGGCAACTGGATTTTTTGGTTCAGGAGATGAACCGCGAGATCAATACCATTGGCTCCAAGGCTAATGACGCGAGAATTGCCCAGCTGGTGGTTGAGATGAAAAGCGAGCTGGAGAAAATCCGCGAGCAAACTCAAAACATAGAATAGAGGTATCGTAACGTGGAGGTCCGATTTGTTAATATAGGCTTTGGTAATATTGTGGCTGCCAATCGCATGATTGCCATTGTTAGTCCCGAGTCGGCACCCATCAAACGGATTGTGCAAGAGGCGAGAGATAGGGGTATGCTCATTGACGCTACCTACGGGCGCCGTACCCGGGCAGTGATCATTACCGACAGTGATCATGTTATACTCTCTGCGGTGCAGCCAGAAACGGTTGCGCAGCGACTAAACAAAGGCGTCGACGATGAATGATCTTTATGGGGGAAAAGGCGTGCTTAGTAATAGAGGTATACTTCTAGTGGTGTCAGGGCCATCAGGCGTGGGCAAGGGTACTATCTGCGGGCAATTACTTAAGGAGCGAACAAACATAGAGTTCTCAATATCAGTTACTACCCGCCAGCCACGGCCTAATGAGCAAAACGGGGTTAATTATTACTTCATTTCTGAAGCCGAGTTTAACCGGATGCGGGAAGCAGGAGAGCTACTGGAGTGGGCGGAAGTCTATGGCAATTATTACGGTACGCCGCGCTCTACGGTTCTCAAGGCTTTAGATGAAGGAAAAGATATATTATTGGAAATAGATATACAGGGGGCTTTGCAAGTAAAAGCTGCGTTCCCCGACTGTGTACTAGTGTTTGTTTGGCCGCCTTCCTACCAAGAATTGGAACGGCGTATACGGCAGCGGGGTACAGAAACCCCCGAGTCCTTGGCGCGTCGCCTGCGGAAGGCTAAGCTGGAAATGGCCCATGTGGTAAACTATGATTATATAGTGGTCAACCAGCCAGACCAGGTAGAGAAGGCCGTTAAGGAAGTGGAGGCCATTCTATTGGCCGAGAAAGCGAAGGTAGCCCGACAGATGCCTTGGCTACAGCAAGCACTGAAGGAGGTTTAAGCTTTGCTGATTTATCCGTCTATAGATAGCTTGATGGAGAGAGTAGATAGCAAGTATGTGCTGGTGATAATTGCGGCCAAACGGGCCCGCGAGTTGCAAAACATGGAGCAACCTAACAGCGAGGGGGCTCGTAAGAAGAAGCCGGTCACGCAGGCCCTCGAAGAAGTAAACGCTGGGATTATCACTTACCGGCGGGAGCGGGCGAGTTAGGCTTATAGGCAAGAAAGCATGACTACTCAGTCATGCTTTTTTGCCATAGTGTGACGGCAGCTGGAGGGGTGGGGATGAGCAGTATAGCAGAGGTCTATGTTGATTTAGCTTTACCCGAGGTGGACCGGGTTTTTCATTATTCAGTGCCAGCAGATCTTGAGGTACAGGTGGGGCAAGCAGTGCGAGTTCCCTTCGGGCGGCGTTCTGTTTTCGGAATCGTAGTTGGTTTATGTGGCGAGTCTGCCTATCCCAACCTAAAGGACATTAGTGCCGTGTTATACGACGGTGAAACCGTTATTACCGAGGAGCAGCTGACTTTGGCCAGGCTGCTGGCCGATTATTACTTGTGCCCGCTTAGTTTGATCTTGCGGCAAATGCTGCCCTTTCGCTTAGACAGCAATGCCTGGCCTAAGCCCCAGGTCAAGAAGTTAATTGTGCCGGTGGTAGATCATCTGCCAGAAGATCTGCCGGCGCGGGCCAGCAAGCAACGGGAGATCCTGTCGCTAGTTTTGCGTCTTGGACAGGTGCCACAAGAAGAGATCGACTCGGTTACTGCTCTCAAGCAACTGATCGTCAAAGGCTATGTGCGCCAGATAACGGTGCCAGTCAATCCGGAAGGGGCGGTGACGGCGGTTAACCAGCTGGTGAGACCACCAGAGTTGACAGTTGAGCAGACCAAAGCTCTGGAGAGTTTGACGCGGGCTCTAGACAAGGGCGATCCTAGCACTTGGCTCCTGCAAGGGGTTACGGGCAGTGGCAAAACGGAAGTGTACATGCAACTTATCGCAGCCGCTCTGGAGCGGCAACAACAGTGCCTCATGTTGGTTCCAGAGATTTCTCTCACGCCTCAAATGGTGGCCCGATTTCAAGCCCGGTTTGGCAACAGGATAGCAGTCTGGCATAGCGGCCTTACTCCCCGGGAACGTTTTGATGAGTGGCGCCGTATTAGAAATGGATCAGCCCAGATTGTGATTGGAGCCCGATCGGCGATTTTCGTGCCCTTGACCAGGCTGGGAGTCATCATTCTCGATGAGGAGCATGACCAAAGTTACCAGCAAGATGAAAATCCTCGTTATCATACGCGGGTGGTGGCCCAATTGCGGCAACGCACCACCGGTTGTCTGTTGCTTTTCGGCAGCGCCACTCCTTCTCTGGAGACCTATAGGGCCAGTGAGCTTGGGAAATGCCAACGGCTGGAGCTCAAGGAGAGGGTTAGCGATAGGCCATTGCCACCAGTGCATGTGGTCAACATGCGGGAGGAACTGCGGGCTGGACATAAGGCGCCCGTCAGCCGGCGTCTGGAATACGCCATTGAACGGTGCTTGGAGCGGCAGGAACAGGCCATCATTTTGCTCAACCGCCGGGGTTTCGCCAACTTCTTGCTTTGTCTAGACTGTGGACATGTGCCCTATTGCTCCAGCTGTGACATTTCACTTACTTATCATCTCAGCACTAATCGTTTGCATTGCCACTATTGCGGTCAACAACAGCCTGTGTTGTCCGTGTGTCCCGAATGTGGTAGTGATAGGCTTAGAACTCAAGGCATAGGTACAGAGCGGTTAGAAGCCTACCTGCAAGCCCGTTTCCCGGCAGCAAGGATAGGGCGGATGGACAGGGACACCACCACTGGCCGTAATGCCCATGCCCGCATTTTGCAGGCCTTTGGTCAAGGGGAGTATGATATCCTTGTTGGTACACAAATGATCGCGAAAGGTTTAGACTTTCCTCGCGTTACCCTCGTAGGGGTGGTAGGAGCCGATAGTGGGCTACACGTTCCCGATTTCCGGTCAGCGGAGCGCACTTTTCAACTGTTAACCCAAGTGGCTGGCCGGGCTGGACGGGGTGATAGTCCAGGCGAGGTGATATTGCAGGCCTTTAATACTAACCACTATGCCCTAGAATGTGCCCGGAACCATGATTACCTAGGGTTTTATCGGCGGGAAATGCAAATGCGGCAGCAGGGTTTCTACCCGCCGTTAGGATATATGATATCGATGTTACTTACTAACGAAGATGAACGGGAGTTAATAGCCGATGCCGCCTTTGTGGCGGCCAAGCTGACCGAGCTCATGGGGGCCACTGCCCAGATAATCGGTCCAACGCCTTGTACGGTAAGTAAGCTCAAGAACAGCTTCCGTTGGCAGATAATGATAAAAGCTGGGGAGCGGGTGAAGTTAAGGTCGGTTTGCAAGCAAGTGCTAGAGTTATATTATGAGACAAGACGACGCACACAAATTATGTTAGACTTCGATGCTTAGGAGGAGATTAGGTGGCTATTAGATTTCTACGAACAGAAGGCGATCCGGTATTGCGTAAACCAGCCCTGGAGGTAAAGCGCTTTGATGCGGCCCTTGGGCGATTACTCGATGACATGGCTGAAAGCATGTACTATTACGAAGGTGTCGGCCTGGCGGCTCCGCAGATAGGCATCAGCAAACAGATTGTGGTAATAGATGCCAACGAAAGCGGTTTACTGGAGTTGATCAATCCGGAAATAGTCTTTGCCGAAGGGGAAGAAGTAGACATTGAGGGTTGTTTGAGCGTTCCGCAAACCTACGGCGAGGTTAAGCGGGCGGCGCGGGTGAAGGTGATCGCGCAAAACCGCTTGGGAGAGAGAATAGAGATAGAAGCAGAAGGCCTGTTGGCGAGGGCCCTGCAGCATGAGATTGACCATCTGCAGGGAGTGCTCTTTATCGACCGAGCCCTACGGATTCTGCCACCAGATGATATGGAGACGGTTGAGTAATGCGTACAGTGTTTATGGGTACACCGGAGTTTGCCGTTCCCTGCTTGCGGGAATTGGCAGCTCGTAGTCAGGTAGTTGGTGTCTTCACCCAGCCCGATCGTAGACAGGGTCGGGGGCTAACCCTAACTCCTCCTCCTGTGAAGCGAGCGGCAGAGGAGCTGGGTTTACCGGTTTTTCAGCCTAGCTGTTTGCGCAGCCCTGAAAGTTTCAAGCAACTGGAGGCTTTGGCGCCCGATTTGATTGTAGTAGTGGCCTACGCCCAACTGCTGACGCCTCAGATACTTGCCTTGCCACGCTGGGGATGCATTAATGTGCATGCCTCGCTGCTACCGGCCTATCGCGGAGGTGCGCCTATTCATTGGGCTATTGTTAATGGCGAAAAGGAAACAGGGATTACTACAATGCTCATGGACGAGGGGTTGGATACGGGTGACATTCTGCTCCAGGAGAAGCTGACCATAGAGCCCGATGAGACCTGTGGCGAACTGCACGACCGTCTGGCTTTGCTGGGTGCTAAGACTTTGGCCAAGACTTTGGAGGCTTTGGCAGAGGGCAAGCTGAATCCCATACCGCAACGGGACAGCGACGCGTCCTATGCTCGCAACTTGAGCAAGCAGGACGGCTTGGTTGATTGGACGAAAAACGCCACCGATCTGCACAACTTGGTGCGAGGGCTTAATCCCTGGCCAGTTGCCTATACTCAACATGAGGGCAAACCGTTGCGCCTTTTCGGTACACGAGTGCTGGCAGGTGGCGAAAAAGGACAGGCTGAACCGGGGGTAGTAGTTGCCATTTCGCCGGAGGGGCCGGTGGTGCAGACGGGAGAGGGTTGTCTCTTGCTAACAGAAGTGCAACCTGCCAATAGAAAACGCATGAGCGGGGCCGACTACGTACGGGGACATGGGTTAACCATAGGAACTCGTCTAGGTGTTAGTGGATAACATTAATCAGGAAAAGGGGGATGTCTATGTTCTGGTTCGGTGGCCCAGGAACCATCTTTGTACTGCTGGCTTTCGTCTTTGCCATGTATGCGCAAAGCAAAGTTACGTCTACCTATGAGCGCTTTTCCCGCATTGGCAATAGCCGGGGACTGACGGGAGCAGAGACGGCCCGAGCACTGCTAAGGGAACAGGGCGTGTATGACGTGGAAGTGGAGCTTACCCATGGTCGTTTGACTGATCACTATGATCCGCGGACAAAGAAGGTGCGTTTGTCACCGGAGGTATATCACAGCACTTCCTTGGCAGCCGTTGGTATTGCAGCTCATGAAACCGGGCATGCCCTCCAACACATGCTGGGGTATGCACCACTAGCCTTCCGGAATGCCATCGTTCCTGTTGCTCAGTTGGGTTCATCCCTGGCCTGGCCCCTGTTCTTCCTGGGCCTCGTTATGGGCCTACCTGGGTTGGCGGATTTGGGAATCGTCTTCTTTTTGGGGGCGGTGCTATTTCAGGTAGTGACTTTGCCTGTCGAGTTTAATGCCAGTGCTAGGGCAATTGCCATGCTCAGCCATGGCAACTATTTGACCCAGCAGGAGCTGGGTCCGGCACGGGCCGTATTACAGGCAGCCGCCCTTACCTATGTGGCAGCAGTAGCCACAGCCGTTGCCCAGCTGCTGCGTCTGCTACTACTGAGGAGGTCACGCGACTAGTGAATACGCCACGCGGCAAGGCGCTGCAAACTGTTATGGCCGTTCTGGAAGAAGGGGCCTACAGTCATCTGGCGTTGCGGCATGCTCTGCAGGATGCTAACGCTACCGATGCGGCTTTTATCAAACAGCTAGTCTACGGTACTCTCACCTACCGTCGTAGCATCGATTACCTGTTAGAGCAGTGGCTGAGCCGTCCGCTGGCCAGCTTGACGAAACCCATTCGCAATGTACTGCGTCTGGGTCTCTTTCAGATTCTATATTTAGATGTTCCAGATCATGCGGCGGTCAACGAAAGCGTCCGATTGGCCCATAAGGTGGGCCATAAGGGCGTCGCCGGCTTGGTTAATGCGGTCTTGCGGCGAGCAGTACGCAGCAAGGCCCGTTTGCCTTGGCCCGAAACCGATTCGGCCGCCTACGACCTTAGCATACGCTATAGTTTTCCGGAATGGATGGTTGAACGCTGGTTAAGGCGGTTTTCACCAGCAGAAACGGAAGCTTTGTGTATTGCCCATAATAACTCTCCTGACACTGACCTGCGGGTAAACAGCCTGCGCACCACGGTGGACGACTTGTTGCAAGAACTGCAAACTGCCGATATCCCAGCTGTTAAGCACCCCTTGGTAAGAAACTCAGTGCAAGTTGCACAAGTTTCGCTACCTGAGTTGCCTGCGCTACAGCAGGGGCGCTGCACAGTCCAGGGAGCCGCCTCCACTCTGGTGGGACAAGTAGTGGATCCGCAGCCGGGCCAGTTGGTCTACGATGTATGTGCTGCTCCAGGAGGTAAGGCCCTGCATCTGGCCGAGCTAATGCGGGATAAAGGCCGGGTACTTGCCCTTGACGTGCACGCAGGTAGGCTGAGTCTGATTCTGCAGGCAGCAGAGCGTCTGCAGATTAGTAGTGTTGAGACGCGGTGTATAGATGCCACCAAACTGTCTAGTCAGCGCTGGGAGTTGGCAGAGCGGGTCTTGGTAGATGCCCCTTGTTCTGGACTAGGGGTCATTCGCCGCAAACCCGATATCCGTTGGCATCGATCAGAAAGTGCTATTCAAGAGTTGGCAGCTTTGCAGTTAGCCATCTTAGCAGAGGCGGCCAGTTTGGTTAAGCCAGACGGAGTGTTGGTATATAGTGTGTGCAGCACCGAGCCTGAGGAGACAACACAGGTGATTGCCAGCTTTCTAGCAGATCACCCCGATTTTGCCCCTACCCATTGGCCAGAGCAGCTGGCCCAGATATGGGGTCCGGAGCTTCAGGATGGATGCTTGTACACCTATCCCCATCGCCATGGGCTGGACGGTTTTTTTATTTGCCGGCTGCGTCGTAGTATGTGAGGTAAGAAGGAGGCAGGAGCCCAGTGACAGCGAAACTTAACCTCTTAGGTCTACCTTGGCCAGCTTTAACCGATTTCTTCTCGGAACTGGGACAACCGCAGTATCGGGCTAAGCAATTGATGGAGTGGATCTATCAACATAACGTTAGTGACTTCCGGCAGATGACCAACTTCCCGCTCACTTTACGGCAAACGCTGGAGGAAAAGGCGATCATTGGGGCAGGAGAGGTTGTTGCTCGTCAAGAAGCAAGCGACGGTACTATCAAACTGGCCATTCGTTTTTGCGACGATAGAATTGTAGAGTGTGTGATATTGCATTATCATCATGGAGTGACCCTATGCTTGTCTAGCCAAGTGGGCTGCAAAATGGGCTGTGCCTTTTGCGCCTCCGGTTTGGATGGTTTTGTAGCCAACCTAACCGCAGCAGAGATTGTTGAGCAGATTTGGCATGCTAATAGGGCACTGAGCTCGCAGAGTTTGCGAGTAGGACATCTGGTTTATATGGGCATGGGTGAGCCACTGGACAACTACCACAACGTCATTGATAGTATTCGTTTCGCCAATAACCCGGCTGCGTTCAATATAGGTATGCGCAATATCACCTTGTCCACCAGCGGTCTGGTCCCAGGCATTAAGCAATTGGCACAGGAGAATCTGCCACTGACGCTATCCATCTCTTTACACGCACCTGTTGATTATCTTAGAGACCAGATTATGCCCATTAATCGTCGCTATCCGCTGCCCCAGCTGATGGAGGCGGTTCGCGATTATGTTAAGACGACCCGCAGACGTGTTACTTTTGAGTACATACTGCTGGCTGGATTTAACGATCAGCTAATCCACGCG
Organism: Bacillota bacterium; assembly: GCA_029781045.1. Classification (GTDB taxonomy): domain Bacteria; phylum Bacillota; class UBA994; order UBA5500; family UBA5500; genus UBA5500. The sequence continues at coordinate 95,375 of JAKOXL010000024.1, forward strand.
GAGAAATTGGCGTCCTTGCTGGCAGGTATTTTGGCCAATGTGAACGTAATACCATATAATGAGGTTCCTGGTTTGCCATGGCGAGCCCCCTCAGACAAGCAGGTACGCTTGTTTGTGCGCCTGCTAGAGGATCGGGGCATAAACGTTACAGTGCGTCGAGAACTGGGGCCGGAGATTGAAGCGGCCTGTGGACAGCTGCGCAGGAGACTCCAAAGAGGGGAGTAGGTAGTGGATGTTGCGATTGGGGATCAAGAGTGACTTGGGGCAGACGCGGGTGGCAAACGAAGATTCTTGTCTAGCACGGCTACTTTCATATCAGGGTGAGACAGTTGCTCTTTTAGCCGTAGCCGATGGCATTGGTGGGCATCGGGCTGGTGATGTGGCTAGTCGCACAGCCATCGGGCGTCTTGAGGAGGAGGTAATACGGGCCTTAGAACGAGGTGAAGCCCCGATGATGGCCATTGAACAAGGCGTATGGGCGGCTAACCGGTCTGTGTTTGAACTGGCGTCCAGCCAGGAGCGTTATTGGGGCATGGGAACCACGCTTACGGCAGCCCTTGTGGCTCAGGAAAAGCTTTTCATTGCCCACGTAGGTGACTCTCGCCTCTATCTCTATCGAGACAGCGTTTGCCGACAACTGACAGCTGATCATAGCTTAGTGGGTGAATTGGTTAGAAATGGGGAGTTGTCGCTGGATGAGGCCAGGAACCATCCTCAGCGCAACGTGCTTACTCGTGCGGTTGGCATTGAGAGCCAGGTTAAGATAGATCTCTATAGCGAGTCGCTACAATCGGGTGATATTATTCTGCTGGCCTCTGACGGCCTCTTTAGTTTGCTCACTGATGAAGAGATTGCTAGCTGTTTGGCTCTAGATAAAGACTTGCAACAGGTAGCTGAGGAACTGGTGGTAGAGGCCAATAAACGTGGTGGCCATGACAATATTTCTGTTGTTCTGGCCGGTTGGGGGTGCGCAGAGTGATAGGTCGTGTGCTGAGCAATCGCTACGAGCTTTTGGAGCGGGTTGGCGGCGGCGGCATGGCCTTCGTTTACAAGGCCCGAGATGTGCGGCTCAACCGCATAGTGGCGGTTAAGATCCTGAGTCCACATTTTACTGGGGACGAGGATTTTGTGCGCAAGTTTAGGCGCGAAGCCCAGGCCGCAGCTAGTCTGTCCAGCCCCAATATTGTAGGTGTGTTTGATGTGGGGCAAGATGGTGATGTGCATTATATTGTGATGGAGTTTCTCCACGGCAAAACCTTGAAACAGATCATCAATGAGAAGGGGCGTTTATCCGTACCCGAAGTTCTGCAGATAGGCAAGCAGATTGCAGAGGCCCTGCAAGTGGCCCACAAACATGGAGTAGTGCACAGAGACATTAAGCCTCACAACATCATGATAACTGCCGATGGGCATGTAAAGGTCACCGACTTCGGTATCGCCCGCGCTGTCACTGGGTCGACGCTCACTGAGACGGGGGCAATGGTGGGCTCGGTTCATTATATTTCCCCAGAACAAGCCCGAGGTGGTATTGTGGGTGAGCTTTCGGATATCTACTCCTTGGGCGTGGTGCTATATGAAATGCTCACAGGGCAAGTACCCTTTGAAGGCGATACAATGTTTTCCATCGCTTTAAAACATTTGCAGGAGAAGCCCCGTGCGGTAAGGGAGCTCAATCCCGGTGTGCCTGCAGCGGTTGAGCGTATTGTGCTAAAGGCTATGAGTAAAGACCAAGCCAGCCGCTATCAAACGGCCGACGAGCTGGCTGCCGATTTAAGGCGTCTCTTGCTGGCCAATGATCAGCACGTATCGTTGCAGGGACTGGTGGGAGAGTTGGAGCCGGTTGTACAAGACACGGAGGAACTAGAGAAAACACGGGGTGGAACTGTTAACGCTGCTAAAGAAGAAAACCCACCAGCGCCCCCCAAGCGACGCCGCAGGCCCTGGTGGCACTATTTGCTGCTGCTAGGAGGCTTGAGCCTTTTGTCGGCGGTGGTAGCTCTCTTTATCATTTTTAGGCCCGGTGCGATAGTAGAGGTCCCAAACGTGGTCGGTTATTCATTAACCGACGCCCAGCGCATTTTGGCCAATAATAAGTTGGGCTTCAGCGTTGGACTAGAACTCTATAGTGAGGAAGAACCAAATGTGGTCTTAGATCAGGATATACCGGAAGGCCGTAAGGTCCGGGTAGGACGGGTAGTTACTCTTACCATTAGCAAGGGCCCCGAATATGCGGATGTGCCGGATGTTACTGGTAAGCCTTTACGAGAAGCCCGGATTGAGCTTCAGAATGCTGGTTTTGAAGTGGGCGAACCGATCAATTACGTATACTCGGATGCACCGGAGGATACGGTGGTGAGCCAAAATCCGACAGGAAATACCCGTCTCAAACGTTCTACCCGCATAATGTTGACGGTTAGCCAAGGTCCGGAGCCCCAACCCTTTACGATGCCTAGTTTGTTGGGGTTGTCAGTCACCGCAGCGCAGCAGCGTCTGAGTGAGCTACAACTGGTCTTAGGCGATATAAGTGGCCCTATGGATGGAATAGTTGTAAGTCAAACCCCTCCAGCCAACAGTCAAGTAGTGGCTGGGCAGGGGGTGTCCCTGCAGCTGGGACCCAGAGAAGTTACTGCCATCATCTCCTATACGGTTCCCGAGAATAGCGAGGATAACAACCATAGGATTGAGATTCTGCGAGAGGATGTGAATGGTCTGGTTCTGCTGGAATCCCTGCGACTCAAACGCGGAGAAACGGTGCAGCGAACCATAAAGGGGGCCGGGTACTTACGAGTAATCGTCAAGGATGAAGGAGTGGTTGTGGTGGAAGAGGTGTATCCGTAATCGAAGGCATTGTTATCAAGATACTGGCGGGTTACTATTTCGTACAGACAGATGCGGGTTTGGTGATGTGCCGGGCTCGGGGGCGCTTGCGTCAGGAAGATGTTAAACCCATTGTTGGTGACCGGGTTCGGTGTGAGCTCTTGAGCCCCGACACTGGAGTAGTAACGGAGATTCTTCCTCGACGTAACTCGCTCGACCGGCCTTTGGTAGCCAATGTGGATCAAGTGCTGGTGATGGCAGCGGCCAGTGAGCCAACCCCCAATTTGGCCCTCATCGATCGCCTCTTGGTGACTGCTGAATACTTGGGGTTGAGGGCCGTGTTAGGGATTAACAAGGCAGATCTGGCGGTGGCCGATGAGGCCATGGATCTGCAAAAACTCTATCAGAGTATCGGCTATCCCAGTTTCCTTTTCAGCCTGCGAACCAAAATGGGGTTGGCAGAGTTAAAAGCCCAGTTGGAGGGGCGGGTAACGGTGATGGCTGGCCAGTCGGGGGTAGGGAAATCCAGTCTGCTTAACACCTTGGTTGAGCGGCCAGTGGCAGAAACAGGAGAGGTAAGTCACCGTCGCGGCATGGGGCGGCACACCACCAAGCTTGTGGAGTTGTTGCCGTTACCTGCACCCATTGAGGGTTTCTTAGTAGATACGCCGGGGTTTAGCCGACTGCAACTGCCTGAGGGCTTGTTGGCAGCGGAACTGAGTTGGTACTTCCCGGAAATGAGGCCGTTTGCTGACTGCCGTTTTGGAAGTAGTTGTATGCACTTGGAGGAGCCTGGCTGTGGTATCAAGGAGGCACTGGCGTCGGGCCTTATCGCTCAGTCCCGTTATAACAGTTATCAGCAACTCTACGGAGAGTTATGGGAAAGGGAAAGGCGGTATTAATTATGCTAGAGATTGCCCCTTCTTTGTTGGCCGCCGATTGGCTCAACCTGCGCGGTTCCATTGTTCTGGCAGAAGAAGCCGGTGCCGATTGGTTGCATGTGGATGTGATGGATGGCCATTTTGTGCCTAATCTATCGATGGGCCCCGATGTGGCCCGAGCTGTTGTGCAAGCCAGCCATTTGCCAGTAGAAGTGCACCTGATGGTAGAGGAGCCTGAGCGGCATTTGGAAAGCTTTTTGGCCACTAAACCGCGAGCTATTAGTGTACACGCGGAGAGCAGCCATCACTTGCATCTTCTAGTGCAACACATTAAAGCGGCTGGTTGTCAAGCCGGCATTGCTCTTAATCCTGCCACCCCTTGGGAGAGCATTCTGCCACTCATGCCGGATTTGGACTATGTCCTAGTGATGACGGTGAATCCCGGTTTTGGTGGTCAGCCCTTTATCAGTAGCATGTTACCCAAGATCGCTTCTTTGCGCCAATACTTGCAAGCGTCTGAGCAGAACTTACCTATTTGGGTAGATGGTGGTGTGGGATTAGGGAATGTCTCCCAACTCAAAGAGGCGGGGGCCAGCGTGTTGGTTACCGGCTCTGCCTTCTTCAAAGCCGAGGATAAACGAGAATTTATCCGTCAAATGAAGGCTGCTAGTCATTAGGACAAATCCCCTCGCCGTATAATGGATTGAGGGGGTGGCTAGCATGCGCCGACCTCTGATTTCAAGGCGTGGGCGCCGAGATGATGGCAGGCTAGTGGTTGGTTGGTTACTAGTCTTGGGCGGGGTGTTGATTCTGGCAAAAGTGCTGCCCCCTTGGGCTCTCTGGGGGGTGGCCGCAGTGTTCTGCATTACCCTGGGCCTGTTGCTGTTGTTTGGGTGATCCCGTTAGCATCCTGAAAAGAGGGGGGCTGGGAATTGCGTTTCTATGTGTTTAGAGTTCCCCGGCTACTTCGAGGCATTATCCGCTTATTCATTCGTAACAGATAGGCAGCAAAAAAGCACTGGACTTTCCAGTGCTTTTAGCCTGTTATCCTAAACGGCACGCGTGATTCTGCCCGAGCGGATGCAGGTTGTGCACACGTTCTTACGGACAATGGTACCGTTAATATTGATGCGGATCTTCTGGATATTGGGTGACCAAACCCTTTTGACCCGGTTATCGGATCTAGTAATTCTATGACCAACAGAGCGGGACTTGCCGCAAATATCGCACCTCGAACTCATGAGCGCACCTCCTTTTACCTTGACATTGTACCATGCATGGCGAATACTGACAAGCGGCTGTAGCCAGTCGGACAAGTTCTTCATCTTTTGCTCGACTATGCTATAATAGAGAGACTCATAATTCGTGAGGCTACCTACTGTGTGTAGATGTTTATGCTAACAACCATAGGGGGGGTATAGATGACCCAGGTCATTATCAATGAACACGGGAAGATTATAGTCTCCGAGGAGACCATTGCAACCATAGCCGGTGCAGCTGCGCTGGAAAGCTATGGTCTAGTGGGTATGTGCTCCCGTAGCCGATTGAAGGACAATATTGTGGAGTTGCTGGGTAAGGAGAATCTGGCGCGGGGTGTGGAGATCACTGTCAGCAACGATAGGATTATCATCGACCTATACATTATTGTAAGTTGGGGTACCAAAATATCTGAAGTAGCGCAGAACGTCATGGAGACCGTAAAGTATGCGGTTGAAAATCAGGTTGGCTTGCAGGTTGAGAAGGTTAATGTCAACGTGCAAGGAGTGCGTGTCAGTCAGGTTAAGTAGGGAGGTTCTTTGGGCCTATGAAGATAATAAAGGCTGATTTGTTCAAGCAGATGCTTCTCATGGGCGCGCATTATCTGGAGCGAAATCGGGCTGCAGTCGATGCCCTTAATGTTTTTCCAGTTCCCGATGGGGATACGGGCACCAACATGAATCTGACCTTGCAGGCGGTTGTGAAGGCGGTAAGCCAAGTGAACGAACCTCATGTGGGTAAACTGGCGGCTGCCAGTGCCACTGGTTCGCTGATGGGTGCTCGTGGTAACTCTGGTGTCATTCTATCGCAGCTTTTCCGCGGTTTCGGGCGCCACTTGCAAGACATGGCTGAGATTTCAGCCCTCGATCTGGCACAAGCCCTGGTAACCGGCAGCGAAACCGTCTATAAAGCGGTACGCAAACCAGTGGAAGGCACCATGTTAACTGTGATGAGAGAAGCATCTCATGCGGCTGCAAAGGCGGCTAGCAAGAAGAATGAATTATTGCCTACACTCCGAGCGCTTATCGACCAAGCCGAGTCTACTCTAGCGAAGACACCGGAGATGTTACCTGTGCTAAAGCAGGCGGGAGTTGTTGATGCTGGAGGGCAAGGTCTGCTCTACATCTTTAAGGGCTGGCTAGCCGCCGCCAGCGGCGAAGTAGCTGAGGAAGTTTCAAGTCAGCCGGTGGTGGAATCGGCGCTGCCGATTCAGCCTTCGATTGCCGGTGCTGAGGACATTGCGTTCGGCTACTGTACGGAATTCTTGATTCGCTCTCCTCGTGTCAGTGAGGAGAAGTTACAGCAAGAGCTAGAACCGTTGGGTGATTCCCTATTGGTAGTTGGCGATGCCAGCATAATTAAGGTCCACATACACACCAATGATCCAGGGCAAGCTTTGCAGATCGGTTTAGCCTATGGTGAGCTTAGTGGCATAAAGATAGACAACATGCGGGAGCAGCACACGGAACTGCATTTTCATGATGCGGTAGTCATGCCAGTAGAGCCTCTTAAACCTGTGGGTGTAATAGCTGTGGCCTGCGGTGACGGGATGGCCGAGATTTTTAGCAGTCTAGGCGTAGATGCAGTGGTCACCGGTGGGCAGACCATGAATCCCAGCACCGAGGATCTGGCAACGGCTGCAACCCGGGTGCGGGCGGAACAGATAGTGATCTTGCCCAATAACAAGAATATCATCATGGCAGCAGAGCAGGTAGCAGAAGTGATCGATAAGCCGGTGCATGTGGTGCCTACCCGCAGTTTGCCTCAGGGGTTAAGCGCCCTTATGTCTTATGATGCGGAAGCCACCGATGTGGACGCCATGGTGGCCCGCATGGCGAAGAGTATGACGCAAGTAAAGAGCGGTCAGGTAACCGTTGCGGTGCGCGACCACAATGGTAACGCGGGTAAAATCAAAGAGGGTGACTTTATCGGCATTCTGGAAGACGAAATCGTGGTCTTCGGCGATCAGTTGGAACAGGTGACCTCTGATTTGGTTGAGGCCATGGTCGATGAAGATGCAGGGTTGTTAAGTCTGTTCTTCGGGGAAGATGTGAGCGAAGAAGAGGCACAGGCGATTACTGACCGATTGGCTGCGGCTTTCCCTGACCTTGAAGTGGAGCTGAGAGGTGGGGGGCAACCCATTTACCACTTCATCATTGCAGTTGAATGATAAAAAAGGCGTGGTTCGGCACAGTGCATAACGTGCTGGGCTACGCCTTAATTCATGAAAAAGCTGGTGGCAAGGCCACCAGTTGGGAGAGGAGAAACCGGAGGAAGAGCTTATGGGGAAATGTTGTTGCTTCCATCCCTATTATGGCTTCCTGCAACAGGACATATACATGAGGGGCAAGTTTTTTGGCAGTTTTGTGCGCAGCAGTGTACAATGGGTGTGGTGATGTGTATGCGAGTGATCGCCGGCAAAGCGAAGGGGCGAAAGCTGGTAGCACCCAGGGGTTTCAGCGTTCGCCCTACAAGTGACAAGGTGAAGGGAGCAGTATTCAATGTGCTGGCTCAGTATGGTCCCATAGATAGCTTCTTGGATTTGTTTGCAGGTAGTGGGGCCATGGGGATCGAAGCCTGGAGTCGAGGTGCTACGAAGGTTGTTTTTGTGGAAAAGGATCGCATTGCCCAACGGGCGTTGCGGACCAACTTGGAGACAGTGGGCCTATCTGATGCCACTGTATTGCCTGTAGATTGGCAGGTAGCTTTACGGAGGCTGGATAACCAGAGTTTTGCTGTGATTTATGCGGATCCACCGTTTTATGCCGGTTTGTACCCTCTGATATTAACAGAGATTGGGAAGAGCAGATTACTGGGCGCTAGGGGAATCCTTTGTCTAGAGCATCCGCAACGGTTGGAGCTGGATATTGGCGATGAATGGGAGTTGCTCAAGACTAAGAGCTATGGTGATACGGCAGTAACTTACTTGACACCTGGCGCCTTTGGAACTAAAGGAGGCGATGAAGATGAACAAAGCGGTTTATCCGGGGAGTTTTGATCCCGTCACATATGGCCATCTGGATATAATTGAACGGGCAGCCGCTGTGTTCGATGAAGTCAACGTGGCCGTAGTTGTTAACCCAAGTAAAAACCCGCTCTTTTCCTTGTCCGAGCGGGTGGAGCTTATCCGTATGTGTACTCAACACTTGCCCAACGTGACCGTCAGTCAATTTGAGGGCTTGCTTGTCAACTATGTGGAAAGACAAGGGGCTAGGGTTATTATCAAGGGGCTAAGGGCCATATCCGATTTCGAATATGAGTTTCAGATGGCTCTCATGAACAGAAAACAGAACCCACGAATCGAAACCCTGTTCATGATGACCAGTGGCAAATACTCCTATCTCAGCTCCAGTCTGGTCAAGGAAGTTCTAAGGCTGGGTGGATGCGTGCGCGATCTGGTACCACCCATTGTGGAGAAACGGATGCGCCGGTCCTTAGGCCTTCCGTCGGAAGACAGCGAAGCGTAGACTGGTTAGTGTATGATAGGCAAGGGAGATGGCAAGAATTGTCCCTAACAGAAGGCCGCCTCGCACACTGACATAGGCCATTCGTTGCCACCAGAGAGCCATATTAGCCTCTGTCCGAGTTTGCAGGAAGACGGGCACAGTTATCATACCTGCCGTTGGTGACATGTAGTTCCATAAGAGCCAGGTGATTCCTCCAGCTACCACGGCCTGAAACGCCCGTGCCAGCAGATAGGGCCCAATACGGATATCCGTATCATTGATGATGGCGGCAACTTGGGCATGCACTGAGAAACCACTCCAGGCGATGATGGCGCTGATGAGGATGACCTGCTCCTTTATAGGAGCCAGAGCCTGGCTGGCCACATTGCAGCCGATGGTGATCTCAAAAATCCCACTGACAAAGGCTTCTGCCAAGGCTGGGGACAAGCCGAAGAGTGCCAGTATCCAATCCACGCCTTCGGCAATGAGGGACACGAGACCAGACACGGTAGCCATGCGCATAATGACGGAGAAGAGAATGATGAAGCCCCCAATCATGAGCAGTGAATTAACCGAGTTTTTGACCGCATCGCCTAATAGCTGACCCAGAGGGCGGCCATCCCTACGACGGGCCCGGTAGAGCTCGCGTAACGCGCGTACTATGATATTGCCTCGAGGTTCTCCGATTTGTGGACTTCTGGGTGCGTTAGGTTTGTAAAAGCGTAGGCATATACCTACTACAAGGCTGGAAAGATAGTGGGCAGCAGCAATAATGGCTCCCAACTTGACGTTACCCAGCATGGCTACAGCAACTGCTCCCACCATGAAAAGGGGATCGGCTGTGTTGCAGAAGGCCAGAAGGCGCTCTGCTTCCACTTGATTGCAAAGGTTTTGTTGGCGCAGACGGCGCGTAAGAATTGCACCGATAGGATAGCCGGATGCCAACCCCATGGCCATGACAAAGGAGCCGGCGCCTGGCACGTTGAACAAGGGGCGCATAAGGGGTTCCAAAAACACACCCATGAAGTTAACTACCCCGAATCCCATCAAAAGTTCACAACCGATGAAGAAGGGTAAGAGGGCAGGAAAAACAATCTCCCACCATACCTTTAGTCCCGACATGGCTGAATCAAAGGCAGCGTCCGGTGCCCTAACCATGCTAAGAGCTAGGGCGATACCGGCCGCTGCCAAGAAGAAGGTCCCAAAGTAGCGGCGTACCAAGTTATGGCGGGCGATCAGAATCCAGCAAATACACAGACCAAGTAGTATAGCTATAATCCACTGCATCTGGCCATCCTCCTCGCATGTCGATAAGCACCAGTTCACTTATTTATATGAGGAGCAGCCAGAACTATGACAAGCCTAGCGAGTAACGATGGGATGGGTGTAGTCGAGTCCGCTGCGGCTATTCTTTTCCCAAGCCAACGAGTGGATGTCGGTGGCCTGAACATCCAGCTGCAGACATTCTCCTAACCTACAGTCGGCTGCCGAGGCCGTGTGAGCACCATATATGACTGGCAACTGGCTATTCTTGAGCAGCATGCGAACCTCCACTGAGCTAGTATTGAGGGCTAGCACTCGTAGATAAGGCGGTGGAAGTTCCAGGTCGATTCTTGCCAAGCGGCCACGGTCCAAGTTGAGCAAGATGTATGTGGCCAGCCGTTGTAGCCGGGTAAGGGGGAAACGGCGAGTCTTAGCCATGCTAAGAAGCTCTTCCCACTTGTTGGTTTGACGAGCCGCCAGCCAGAAGCGGTCGCCCAGTCCCTCACCTGCATCAGGCCAGCGCTCCATATCAGCCCTGCTTTGGCTACGTAAGCGGTAGAATAGATAGGGAGCCAAGCGGTGCCAGGTTACCGGTCCTTGCCCCTTTTGGATGCGCTGGGCTAGAATAGTCTTGGCGGCTTCCGGCATTCCCGCTATAGGTTGACCCTCTAGAACCTGTTGCCGGATGGCAGTTGCTGAAGGCAATGGGGCCATGGGATCTAGACTATGGTAGGCGCCTAGGCGCTTAATGGTGTGAGCGCGGATAGAGAGCTGGAACTTCTTGATGGCCAGCAAATACATAACTGCCAGAGTGTTATTCGGTTGCGCAAATGACTCCGGTTCAATATCGGGTAAGCATTGAGCCAGTGCCTTTCCTTGGGCAACGGCAAAGGAATGCCCTTGTCGCAGCGCCTTTTGAAGAGCTTGCCGGTAGCGAGGTGGTTCTTCTAGGAGTACGTCTGCCATTTCTTGTAAGGGAGCGAGATCACCGATTTCACTGCCGAAGCAAATATCGGTGACTCCTGCTGCAGCCAGGAGACGGACGGCGCCGGTTGCAAAATTGAGAGCGCTCTGGGTTGCCCAAGCTACTGGCAACTCTAGCACTAGATCAACACCAGAAGTCAAAGCCATTTGAGCTCGCGCCCATTTATCAATGATGGCGGGCTCACCTCGCTGTGTAAATGAGCCACTCATTACAGCTATGGTAGCGGCCGGTTTAAGCATGGCTTGTGCTTGCTTCAGGTGGTAGAGATGGCCAAGGTGGAAGGGGTTGTATTCTACGATGAGGCCTAGGATCTTCATGGGCATCCCCTTTCAGATGGAGCTTTCTTCAGCCGGGGAGACTGGCTGGATAGCTTGTCCTATTCCAGAGATAGGATATATAATACAGGGTAGTTTGCCAAGTCGCAAAGGAGGATATCAAGTGAAAGTCTTAGTTATCAACTGTGGCAGCTCATCTCTCAAATACCAAGTGTTTGACATGACCACCGAAACCGTTCTGGCTAAGGGAATTGTCGAACGTATCGGGATCGATGGCTCCTTCCTTAAGTATCGCCGTGGTGATGAAGACAACATCACAATAGAAGCGGAGATCCCGAACCATGAGGTGGCGATTAAGTTAGTCTTTGATGCCCTAACCCATGAGGCCTACGGCGTACTTAGATCTATGGACGAGATTGCAGCCGTCGGCCATCGCGTAGTACACGCTGGTGAGAAGTACGCCAGTTCCGTTGTCATTGACGATGATGTGATGGCTGCTCTGCGGGAGTGCATCGATTTGGCCCCGCTACATAATCCGCCCAACATCATGGGAATTGAAGTGGCCCAGAAACTGATGCCCAATGTAAAACATGTGGGTGTATTTGATACTGCGTTCCATCAGACAATGCCCGATTATGCCTACATGTACGCTCTACCCTACGAGTATTATGAGAAACACAAGGTTCGTCGCTATGGTTTTCACGGCACATCCCACAAATACGTTTCACAACGGGCGGCAGCCATGCTAGGTCGACCCATTGAGGAACTTAAGATCATTACCTGCCACCTAGGTAACGGCGCCAGTGTTACTGCCGTCAAGGGTGGCAAATCGGTGGATACCAGTATGGGCTTCACTCCTCTAGAGGGTCTGATTATGGGTACTCGCAGTGGAGACCTGGATCCAGCTGTAGTCACATTCCTACAAGAAAAAGAAGGTTTCAGCAGCGAGCAAGTGAACAACTTGTTAAACAAGAAGTCTGGCGTGCTGGGTATTTCCGGTGTGAGTAGCGATTTCCGCTCACTGGAAGAAGCAAGCGACGCTGGCAATGAACGGGCTGCCTTAGCTATGGAAATGTTCGCCTATCGGGTACGTAAGTACATCGGTGCCTATGCAGCTGCCATGGGTGGAGTTGACGCCATTGTGTTTACCGCTGGGCTTGGTGAAAACTCTGCTTTGATGCGGGAGAAAATCTGCGCCGGGTTGGAGTTCTTAGGCGTGAAGATCGATGCTGAGAAGAACAACGTGCGTGGCCGAGAGGTGGATTTCAGCGCCGCTGACGCCAAAGTACGTACCCTGCTGGTTCCTACTAATGAGGAGTTAATGATTGCTCGTGATACATTAGCCCTAGTGCGCGGTTAGTGGGGAGGCCCGATTGACAGGGTAATTGCCCCGCAGTATAATGGGTAGGTGATTTTCCCATGAGAATACTACTCCGCGATTGGCGGAAGGAAGATTTAGAGGAAACTTTAGTAGCCAGTGAGCAGTGGCCCAGTCTTTCCTGGCAAGGTCTTGATATCACCTTCAAAACGCCGGTTCAGCTTTCCTTTCATCTGTCGGGCAAGCAAGGCTCACTTTTTGTCCGTGGGAAAATTGCAGCCGACATAGAAATGGCCTGTAGTCGCTGTGCCGAACCCTTTGTGCTTCCAATTCGCTGCACACTAGAGGAAGTCATTCCTCTCACTGCCAAGGATGATCCCGAAGGGTATTGGGAATCGCCCGTTATTGATCGGGAGCAGGATGAACTGGATCTGACGGAGCTTGGATTTCAGGTGTTGCTGGAGAACTTGCCCTTCCAGCCTCTTTGCAGACAAGATTGCCGCGGGTTGTGTCCCAATTGTGGACAGAACCTAAACTACGGAGATTGCCACTGCCAAGTGGAAGAGATTGACCCGCGTTTAGCGGTGCTCAGCCAGTTACTTAGGCAAGATAAGCAGTCAGATAAGTAGATAATCCCTATTGAGCTTGAGGAGCTTTTTGGAGGAGGTGTAACAATGGCAGTACCTAAGCAAAAGGTATCGAAAAGTCGCCGAGATAAACGTCGGGCCGCCAATTTCAAGCTTTTGGCCAAAGGTCTAGTTGAATGCCCGCAGTGCCATGAGGCTAGGTTGCCACACCGGGCTTGTCCCCATTGTGGTTATTACAAGAATCGGGCGGTTATTGCAGTAAACTAAGTCAATGATTGAAAAATAGGCTCCTTAGCGGGCCTATTTTTTTCTATGTCCTGTGTGCACAAGTTTGCGCAAACTCCTTGCGGCCGGAGTCCGACTCAATATATACTAGCTATAGCCAGTTTGAGAAAGGGTGGGCGTAATGTTGCGAATAGCCATCGACGCCATGGGGGGCGACCACGCCCCTGATGAGATTGTAGCCGGTACTATCTCCGCATTGCAGAGCAAACACGATTTATCAGTGCTGCTGGTGGGGCAGACGGAACAGCTGGAGAAGTTGCTTCTGCCAGTGAGTACCTCTATACGTCACCGGATCACTCTAGTGCATGCCAGCGAAGTGATAGGTAATGAGGAAGCTCCCGCCATGGCAGTACGTCGGAAGAAGGAAGCGTCAATTGTGGTGGCCACTCGTTTACTTAAAGAGGGAGAAGCCGACGGGTTATTAACCGCTGGTAGCACTGGGGCTTTTATGGCGGCAGGGCTGTTGGTTCTAGGCCGTTTGGCAGGAGTGCAACGCCCAGCCTTAGCCCCTGTCCTTCCTACCGTTGATGGTAATGGTGTCGTTCTTCTGGATGTGGGCGCCAACATGGATGCTACACCGGAGAATCTGTTGCAATACGCAATTATGGGTAGCATATATGCGGAACATGTGCTGAGTCGGCCACGACCCCGTGTTGGCCTTTTGAATGTAGGTAGTGAACCAGGGAAAGGAAATGAAGTTACGAAAGAGGCTTACAGTTTGTTGAGCGAGCAGCCGTTGAACTTTATAGGCAACTTGGAAGCCAGGGATCTACTGGCTGGCGCGGCGGACGTGGTGGTCACCGACGGCTTTGTGGGAAATGTGGTACTCAAGTTTATGGAGGGCATGGCATCAGGGCTGTTTGCCATGTTGAAGGAAGAGTTTAGTCGCGACCTGCGAAGCAAACTGGGGGCTGGCCTGTTGTTGCCAGGGCTACGGAGTTTCAAACGTAAGCTAGATTATTCCGAGTATGGTGGTGCCCCGCTTTTGGGTGTGAAGGCACCTATGATTAAGTGCCATGGCAGCTCGCGCAGCAAGGCTATTCATAATGGGATCTATCAGGCCATAAAGTTCATTGAAAACCGTTCGGGAGAGGTGATTTCTCGAGCTATTGCGGAGGTGAAATAGCATGGAACGTATTGCTTTGGTAACCGATAGTACCTGTGATCTACCAAAGGAGATAATCGAGCAGTATAACATACATGTTGTCCCCCTCAACGTGATTTTTGGGGAGAAGAACTACCGCGATGGTGTAGATATAGACTCTGAGCAGTTCTTTCAGATGCTGAACACCGCCACCCACCATCCACGCACATCCCAACCGGCTCCTGGAGATTTTGTTACCGTGTATGAGCGGTTGCAGGACTATGACCAAATTATCTCCATTCATCTGTCGTCCAAGCTCAGTGGAACCTTTGAGTCAGCCATGCTGGCTCGAAATCTGCTACCCAACTTGAGCATTACTTTAATCGATAGCCAATCGGCATCTATTGGCTTAGGTTGGGTAGTGTTACTGGCAGCCCGTGCCATCGCTGCTGGCAAAAGCAAGGAGGAAGTGGTAGCCATCGCGGAGCGGGCGGCTGGTGAGCAGCGAATCCTCTTGACAGTGGAGTCCCTCGAGTGGTTACATAAAAATGGACGGATTGGTAAAGCTAGTGCCCTATTGGGCGGGCTGCTAAACGTTCGCCCCGTATTGCATATCGAGGAAGGAGTGATTGCTCCTTACAACAAGCAAAGGGGTAAGATGGGAAAAGTATTGCAGAACATGGTGGAAAGCATGACAACCATGGTTGATCCCCGGCAACCAGTTTACATCGGTATTGTACATGCTGTGAGTGGGGAAATGGCCGAATACGCGGCGGGACTACTGCAGAACACTTATACCGTCAAAGAACTAATAGTGGGCCCCGTCGGCCCAGTAATAGGGGTTAATACGGGGCCGGGCACCGTAGGTTTTGTGGTTTTGCCTTGTCATGACTAATTCTCATAGGAGGATTGATTTATGTCTGAGAAACTTTTCTTGCAAATCCGCAAGATGATTGCCGAGCACCTGAACATAGACGAAGAACAGATCACGATGGAATCATCTTTTAGAGATGATCTAGGTGCCGATTCTCTCGACTTGGTAGAGATGATTATGGGAATGGAAGAGATGTTTGACATTGAGATTTCTGAATCGGAAGCGGAAGGAATCCATACTGTTGGCGATGCAGTGAGATTCATTAAGCAACACATAGGTTAGGCTGCGCAAGTAGCATGAGAGGTATTCGCGTTTAGATATTTGGGAGTGTTTACATTGCCACGTAATCACCAACAGCTGGGAATTTTATTGGAGCAACTGGGTATACCAGACATTGATAAGAATCTGGTCTGGCAGGCACTGACCCACTCTTCCTATGCCAACGAAGAGTGTATTCCTCATAACGAGCGCCTCGAGTTTCTAGGGGACGCGGTGCTGGAACTACTGACGAGTCAGTATTTGTACGAAAACTATCCCGACTTTTCTGAGGGGGAACTGACTCGCATGCGTGCCAATCTGGTCTGTGAACCAACATTGGCAGAAATCGCCTCCAACTTGGGCTTAGGGGAACTGTTGCTCCTCGGCAAGAGCCAGCTGGCTACCGGAGGGAAGCAAAGACCTTCTCTCTTAGCCGACGCGGTGGAGGCGCTGTTGGGTGCCGTCTACCTTTGGGGCGGCTTGTCAAAGGCTCAGGATGTTTTTGTTCGCCTGTTTGAACAGCCTATCTTGTTGCTACAGCGGGGTGAGTTGTGGCAAGATTACAAGACCAGACTGCAAGAACTGGCACAAAAAGAAAGGCCGGGCGAATCTTTGGTGTATCAGGTGGTGTCCGAGTCGGGGCCTGATCACAACAAGGTTTTTTATGTGGCCTTGAGTTGGCTTGGCCGCACAATAGGCAAGGGGAGTGGGCGAAGCAAGAAAGAAGCGGAGCAAATGGCAGCCCGCGAGGCGCTAAAGATTTTCACTGATATATAAAACCTTTGTTTTTACCTCAGTCACTTTCAGCTAAACGACGCATATACCTAATAACAAAGCCAAGAAATATGTGGGCTGACTACGTCGCAAAAACTGAAAGGGAGAGGTTGAAACAAATGGAAGTTTTAAAAGTCTCTGCTTTATCCCAACCGAAATCTGTTGCTGGGGCATTAGCTGCTGTGTTAAGAGAACGGGGCATAGCCGAGATTCAAGCAGTCGGTGCTGGCGCCGTTAATCAGGCGGTAAAAGCCATTGCTATCTGCCGGGGTTATGTTGCCCCCAACGGGATTAATCTCATCACGATTCCTGCCTTTGCCGACATCAATATCGATGGGGAAGAGAGAACGGCTATAAAATTCATCGTTGCTCCTCGGTAAACCAACGAAGCCTGCCGTAGCGCAGGCTTTTGTTGTGTCATGATGCAAGGTTTTTTCACTTCCATAGCCAATAATAGACTAGTATGTTTTCATTACACCTGATGGAAGGAGGGCTGGCATGCACATCAAGCGTTTGGAACTTAGGGGTTTTAAATCGTTTGCCGATAAAACAGAACTCCATCTTGCAGATGGCATCACAGCAGTAGTCGGCCCTAATGGCAGTGGCAAGAGCAACTTGGCAGACGCTATTAAATGGGTTTTGGGCGAGCAGAGTGTGAAGGCTTTACGGGGTTCCCGGATGGAGGAACTGATCTTTGCTGGAACGAAAACCCGTCGGGGTCTGGGGCTGGCAGAGGTTAGCCTCGTCTTTGACAATGAAAGTGGCCGTTTTCCGTTGGCTTACAATGAAGTGGCTGTAACACGCCGACTCTTCAAGTCGGGGGAGAGTGAGTATTATCTCAATCAGAGTAAGTGCCGTTTGCGTGACATACAGGACCTTTTCCTAGACACAGGTATCGGAAAGGATGCCTATTCTTTCATTGGTCAAGGTCGCATTGACGAGTTGCTTTCAGCTCGGCCCGAGGAACGGCGAGCTATTTTTGAGGAAGTGGCGGGTATAGCCAAGTATAAGGCCCGCAAGCGGGAGACGGAGAGTAAACTGCAGGATGCGGAGGCAGCCTTAACTCGCATTAATGATCTGTTGGCTGAGCTGGAAAAGGAACGAGAACCTTTGGAACAAGAGGCCCAGCTGGCCAGGGAATACTTGCGGTTAGAGGCCGAGCTGCGTCATGTGGAACGGGATCTGTTACTCTACGAACTGAATATGGCAACGCGCCGATTGGAGCGAGACCAGACCCAGCAGGCGGATCTTCAAGACAAGAGTCAGGCGAAGCAGGCTGAGTTGTTAAAGGCGGAAACCGACGAGGAGTCGCTGCGACTCGGGTTAACTACCATACAGCAGGATTTAGAGGCTAGCAACCAGTCACTTCTGGCAGCTGTCAGAGAACAGGAAAAGCTGGAGAGTGAGGCCAAGGTTCTGGCCAGTCGCCAGGAAGATCGCCAGGCCCAACATCAGTTATTGCAGGCCCGTAAGGAGGAGCTTCAGCGTAGTGAACAAGCACTGGTGCAGATGGAGCGATTGGCCCGCCAAGCTCTAGCGGACATTCGTCAGAGAATAGTTGACAGTGAGTCCAGCCTAGTCCGGTTGAAGGAGCTGCTGAATGAACTGGCTCACACCCGTTATGACGAGGAACTGAAAAGGCAAGAGGCTGTCTTACAACAACAGCATACTGCCTATAATGCCACTTTAACGAACCTCAAGCTCTGGCAAGAGAGGGTGGAGCGGCTTCATGCCGATTTAGCTGCCGAGCAGAATAGAGTCCAGGATTGGGAAAGAAGCTATCAAGATTTACAGCGAGACATAAAGATTGTCACTGGGCAAAAGCTGGCTACTGAGGAAGAGGTGCAGCGGCTGCAGGCTGAGGTAGATGCTGGAGAGAAGGAATGTAGCAAGCTAGCCCAGATCGTGGCCGAATACGAGCATAGTCAGCAGCAGCTGGCTCAAGAGTTGGCTGTTGCAAGTAGCCGGTTCAATCTGTTGCAGGAAGTGGCCGATGGTTTGGAAGGTTATCAACGAGGTGTACGGGCCCTCTTGCAAGCTAAGCGCCGGGGCGAGCCGATACTGCAAGGAATTGTAGGGGTAGTAGGAGATTTACTACACGTTGAGCCCCAATTCGCCGTTGCTGTGGAAGCAGCTTTAGGTGGGAGCATACAGTTCTTGCTGGCTGCGACCGAATCTGATGCTAAGCAGGGAATTGAGTGGCTAAAGCATCACCAGATGGGACGAGCCACATTCTTGCCGTTGGATGTGGTCAAGCCGCGTCAGCGGCGTGCCTTCGAACTGGAAGCAGCGCGTCAAGAAGGTGCTATCGGTTTTGCCTCCGAGCTGGTGCAATATGATCCTCAGATTGCCAACGCTGTGGGCTACCTTCTAGGACATATTCTTCTAGTTGAGACTCTACCACAGGCTATTGCCATAGCCCGCCGTGCCCAGCACCAGATCCGCATAGTAACCTTGGAAGGCGATGTTCTTATGCCCGGCGGATCAATGACGGGTGGTAGTCGTCCACAACAAGGTAGTAGTCTTCTGGGCCGAGGGCAAGAGCTTAAGAATCTGGCAGCTAAGCAGAAAGCTCTGGAACAGCAATTAGCCTTGGCGGCACAAAGGGTGAATGAGGAGCGGGCACGGTTGAGCGCTTTGCAGGCTGGTGCCTCCAGTAAGAAAGAAGAGCTCGCTAGACAGCAGGAGACATTGCGGCAGTTGGTAGCGCGAGAGGCTGGATTAGCTCGAGCCTTAGGTGAGCAAGAAGCGCGAATGGCCGAATGCTGGTCAAAGGTCCGGGAGTTAGAGGACCAACTGGCCAACAGCAAAAAGGCTTTAGCGCAAGCGGAAGAGGAGCTGAGTAGAGTCGGTGGGGCTGTACATGCCCAGGAGCAGCTAATCACCGAACTGCGTGGTAAAGCCAGTGGGCATGGACAGGAGAGGCAAGCTCTGGAATCCCGTATTCATCAGATTGAGTTAGAATTGGCTACTCTGCGGGAGCAGGAGAGCAGTCGTCAGCGAGAACTGGATTTGAGCCAGGAGCGACTGTCGGAGGCGCAAGGCTCTTTGCGCCGCCTTCTGACAGAGGAGCAGCAGTTGGTTGCGCAGCTGTTGGCAGGGCAGGAAATGCTGACTACCATAGAGCAGAAGAAAAAGGCGCAAGAACAGGTGGTAGCCGAGTGTCAAGAGCGTTTGACGCAGATCAGGAGCACCATAGAAACGACCAATCAACAGTTGCAGGCCAACAGGGATTTGGTGCGTCAGCGACGGGCAGAACTGGAGCAGATCAACCAGCAACTGTATAATGTGGAGCTACGTATCTCGCGTTTAGACGCCGATATTGAGAGTATGACTAGACGTTTGGAGCGGGAGTTTGGTGTAACCGATCGTAGCGGTCTGCATTCCACTTTGCAGAGCAGGTCGCAGGGCGAGTCCCGTCGAGATGAACTACAGGAGGAGCTATTGCAGCTGGGCCCGGTGCGCGTCAGTGCTGTGCAAGAACTGGAGCGATTGGCTGAGCGTATTGCCTTCCTGCGGGGCCAGGAGAGCGACGTACTGGCTTCTCGCCAGTCACTGGTAGATATAATCAAAGAGATAGATCAGATTATGGCCAAACGCTTTGT
Source organism: Bacillota bacterium (assembly GCA_029781045.1). Taxonomy (GTDB): domain Bacteria; phylum Bacillota; class UBA994; order UBA5500; family UBA5500; genus UBA5500. The sequence continues at coordinate 115,084 of JAKOXL010000024.1, forward strand.
GGAAAGCTTTGCCCAGATTCGGCGTGCCTTCTTGCGTATGTTCCATGAGCTCTTCGGTGGTGGTGAAGCAGATTTGCGCTTGACTGACCCCGACGAGCCACTGGAGTCGGGCATTGAGATTATGGCTCAACCTCCGGGCAAGAATCTGCAGAACATTGATCTCCTCTCCGGTGGAGAGAAGGCGTTGACTGCCATAGCACTGCTTTGTGCCATTCTAGAGGTCAAGCCTACGCCCTTCTGTTTGCTGGACGAGATTGACGCATCGTTGGATGATGTGAATATTCGACGTCTTATGCGTGTTATCTCACGTCTATCGAAGGACACCCAGTTTATACTCATCACCCACTCGAAAGAAACTATGTTGGCTGTCGATACCCTGTATGGTGTAACCATGCCCGAGCAAGGAGTTTCCCAACTCATCTCTATAGAACTGACTGACCCGGAAAGCTGAGAGAGGGAGCGTGGAATACATGAGTTTTTTCAACAAACTGAAGCAAGGATTACATAAGACACGGCAAGGTTTTATCGGCAAGATTGAACAGTTAATTACCGGCCGGAAAATCGACGATGAGCTATTTGAAGAGTTGGAGGAACTATTGATCACAAGCGACGTGGGCGTGCGGACAGCAATGGATTTGGTGGATGAACTGCGGGAGGACGCTAGGCAGCAACGGCTAGTATCGGGGGAAGAGCTACGGGGTTTGCTGCAAGAGAAACTACGCCTCTTGCTGGGTGAACCTACGCGTCTCAACATTGAAACGGGTCGTCTGAATGTTCTATTAGTAGTCGGTGTGAATGGAGTAGGCAAGACAACTACCATTGCCAAGTTGGCCAGTCGTTTTAAGCTGGAGGGGCGTAAGGTGATGCTGGCGGCAGGCGATACTTTTAGAGCTGCTGCTGCCGAACAGTTGGAAATTTGGGGTAGAAGAGTCGGTGTCCCTGTTATACGGCACGATGAAGGAGCAGATCCAGCGGCTGTTGTCTACGATGCCCTGCAATCGGCTAAAGCCCGCGCCATGGATGTACTCATTGTGGATACTGCAGGCCGCTTGCATACGAAGAGCAACTTAATGAATGAGTTGCAGAAGGTCGGGAGGGTCGTGGGGCGTGAATGCCCGGGAGCTCCCCATGAAGTGCTGTTGGTTATAGATGCAACTACGGGGCAAAACGCCGTTGTGCAAGCCGAGCAGTTTGGGCAGAGTGTTTCCCTTACAGGTTTGGTACTAACCAAAATGGATGGAACGGCAAAAGGTGGTATCATTTTTGCCATTGCTGACCAGCAGAAGCTGCCTGTGAAGCTCATAGGTGTGGGCGAGCAGTTGGATGACCTGCGCGACTTTCAACCTGACGAGTTTGTGGCTGCCCTATTCGCTAAAGAAAACTAGGGTGGCAAGGTCTTTTGCTTGACAGCGGAGATGGTGGCTGGTATTATTGTCAAGGTAAATGACTTAACAGGGTGGTAACAATGGAACACTTTGTGCGGGTTTACCAGCTCTATGATTTCTATGGCCATCTTCTCACCGATAAACAAAAGCAGGCTGTGGAGCTGTATTTCGGCCACGACCTGTCGTTGGGTGAGATTGCAGATGAAATGGGTACTAGCCGTCAAGCTGTTCATGACCTATTGCGACGTTCCGAGCAAATCCTAGAGGATTATGAAGCCAAATTGGGATTGGCCCAACGCTATGAAAAGCAGCAGCAGTGCATTACTGAAATTGAAGGCTTACTTAGACAATTGCAAGATAACGATTCTCGCTGGCAGCGGGTATTTGAGCTATTGGCCGAGGTGCGCGAATAGGAGGGAAGCGGCGTGGCGTTTTCCGGTTTAGCGGAAAAACTGCAAGCCACATTTAAGCGCTTGCGGGGAAAGGGAAAACTGACAGAGAAAGATGTGACTGATGCCCTGAGGGAAGTGCGTTTGGCGCTACTGGAGGCGGACGTAAATCATCGCGTAGTACGGGATTTTGTGGCTGCCATTAAAGAACGGGCTATAGGCGCCGAAGTAATGGAGAGTATCACCCCCGGTCAGCAGATAATAAAGATTGTGCATGAGGAGATGATTCAGCTTCTCGGAGGCACCGCAGGCCGTCTGCAAATGGCCAGTAAGCCGCCAACTATTATTATGCTGGTGGGACTGCAAGGTGCGGGTAAGACCACCACTGCTGGTAAGCTAGCTCTGCACCTGCGCAAGAACGGTCGCAGACCGCTGCTAGTGGCAGGAGACATCTATCGACCGGCAGCCATTGATCAGCTGCATGTGGTAGGCAAGCAAGCGGAGGTTCCAGTATTCAGCATGGGCGACAAGTTGAGCCCGGTGCATATTGCCAAGGCCGGAGTGGAACAGGCCCGGCGTGATGGACGGGATGTAGTGATCATCGACACCGCTGGCCGACTCCATATTGACTGTGAACTGATGCAGGAGCTTACCAGTATTAGAGAAGAGATTAAACCCCACGAAGTGTTGTTGGTGGTTGACGCTATGACTGGTCAGGATGCGGTTAATGTGGCTAACGCCTTCAATGAGCAGCTGGGTATCGATGGTCTCATCATGACTAAACTGGATGGCGATACCCGAGGTGGGGCGGCTCTATCGGTGAAGGCAGTAACAGGTAAGCCCATCAAGTTTGCTGCCACCGGCGAAAAACTGGATGCCCTTGAGGTATTCCATCCTGATAGAATGGCATCCCGTATTCTTGGTATGGGTGACGTTCTATCCTTGATAGAAAAGGCGCAAGCTGCCTTTGATGAACAAAAGGCTTTAGAGTTGAGCAAGAAGCTGCGTTCCGCCCAGTTTACTCTGGAAGATTTCTTAGAGCAGTTACAACAGGTTCGTAACATGGGGCCGTTAGACCAATTGCTAAGTATGATTCCGGGAATGGCACAGGCCAAACAGTTTAAAGATCTACAGCCCGATGAGAAGCAGTTGAAACAGATAGAGGCCATTATCTATTCGATGACCCCGGAGGAGCGACAGAATCCGGAGATTATTACCGGTAGTCGGAGACGGCGTATTGCTGCTGGTAGCGGAACCAGCATTCAGAGCGTGAATCGTTTGCTCAAACAGTTTGAGCAGACCCGTAAGATGATGCGACAATTGAGTGATAAGGGTGGCCGTAGGAAGGCCAAGTTCCCCTTTCCCTTTTAGATAATGTAGTGGCTACCCTTAGAAAGGAGGTGAAAGTAGAATGGCTACCAAGATTCGTTTACGCAGAATGGGTGCTAAGAAGGCTCCTTTCTATAGAATTATAGTTGCTGATTCCCGTTCGCCGCGGGATGGCCGGTTTATTGAGGAGATCGGCTATTACGATCCGACTACAAACCCGAGCACAATCAAAGTTGATAGTGAGAAGGCAGCAGCCTGGCTCAAGCGCGGAGTGCAGATGTCGGATACGGTCCGAAGACTGTTTGTACAGGCCGGGGTTCTTGAATAGTTGACTGGGAGGTATGCACATGCGAGACTTAGTGCTGTTTATCAGTCGCTCATTGGTTGATCACCCCGAAGAAGTAGAGGTCTTTGAAGTAGAGAGTGAACGTGGCCTGATTCTGCAAGTGAAGGTAGCGCCTGAAGATGTGGGCAAAGTCATCGGTAAACAGGGCCGCATTGCTCAGGCTATCCGGTCTCTGGTGAAAGCCGCTTCCAGTCATGACTCCAGAAGGATTATGGTTGACATTCTGTCCTAGGTGGCGGAGTAAGGAGCGAGCGTTTTGGCAATAACCATTCGACGTCCGGTCACCGTTAAAGTCATTGTTACCGCTGACCTGAAGGAGCGTTTGTTGCAGGAGACGCAGCAAGCTGTAGCTCAACTTGATTTGGAGCTAAAGCAATTGGAGTTTCAGAGTAAGAGAGTGCTCTCTGACTTTGCAAAACAGGGGCGGGAGGCCTTAACCACTCTCCAGCAGCGCTTGGAGGAGGAGCGCCAACAGCGACTTAATGTCAAGCAAGAACTGCTGCAGAGAATGCAAGCTATATCTTCTCTCGAGTTGGGGGAAGAGGTGGTGCATAGTACGGTGGAGGCCGACTGGACAGTGGAAGTTGGTCAAAGCTGGAGCCAAATACAAGGGGCCGAGATTGTGCTCAAAGATGATATCGTGGTGGAAATCCGTGAGCCCGGAAGATTGACAGAGAAAGGATAACGGGTATGTTTGTAACTGTTGGGATCATCAGCGGTACCTTTGGTATCCACGGTGAACTGAAGGTGACGCCGGAGAGTGATCATCCAGAGCGTCCACAGGCCTTGGTGCAAATGCCGGTTTTTGTTTTGCGCAATGGCATCAGAGAAGCCTACCAGGTGCTCAGTGTGAAACAGCAGCGAACCCACTGGCTCGTCAGGTTGCAAGGGGTTAATACGCGGGATCAGGCCCAGGCTTTGCTGGGTGGTGAGCTACAAATCCCTGAACACAAAGTGCTTCCCCTACCTGAAGGCGAATACTATATATTCCAGATACTCGGCTTACAAGTGGAAACGGAGACCGGGGAGGTTCTAGGTCGGGTAGCGGAAGTATTGCAGCCGGGCGCGAATGATGTCTATGTGGTGCGTAATGAGCAAGGGCAGGAATTCCTAATACCCGCTATCAAGCAAGTTGTCATGGATATCGACTTGACTGAACAGCGAATGGTGATTCGTCCGTTACCAGGATTACTGAGCGATGCGGGTGATACGGATGCGTATTGATATTCTCACCCTGTTCCCCCAGTTTTTTGACAGCATCTTTGCTACCAGCATATTGCAAAGGGCTATTGCCAACGGGCAGGTGGTCCTGAATACCGTTGACATTCGTGATTTTGCCTATGATAAGCATCGAGTTGTCGATGATTATCCCTATGGCGGTGGAGCAGGAATGGTCATGAAGCCCGAACCCATTGCCAGGGCGATCACCGCTGTTAAACAGTCCCAAGGCAAGGTCCGTGTCATTTACATGAGTCCTCAAGGGCAAGTGTTTAACCAGGGAAAGGCGCTAGAGCTAGCGGCTTTCGACCAGTTGGTGATCCTGTGTGGCCACTATGAGGGTGTAGATGAAAGGGTTATTCAGTTGTATGTTGATGAGGAGATCTCAATAGGCGATTTCGTCTTGACAGGCGGAGAGTTGCCGGCAGCGGTTTTGATTGATGCGGTGGTAAGGCTTCTGCCTGGAGTTCTAGGGTCAGCCGAATCGGCTGCTCAGGATTCCTTCAGCGATGGGCTATTGGAGTATCCTCAGTATACAAGACCGCCCGAATTTGAAGGGATACCCGTACCAGAGGTCTTGCTGTCAGGCCATCATGGTCGCATTGCTACTTGGCGGCGCCAGGAATCGCTCCGTCGCACCTGGGAGCGAAGACCTGACCTGTTGGTCAGGGCATCCCTCTCAACCGCGGATCAGGCTTTCCTCAAACAACTTCAGGGTCGAACGGATTCAAATAGTTGCTGTCAGTTTGATGACCGAGTATGATATAATTTGTCGGCAGGAGGGAGGTTGAGACAATGGATATTCTACAGACCTTAGAGCAGAGCCAGCTACGTACAGATATTCCCGATTTTAAGCCGGGAGACACTGTGCGTGTTCATGTAAAAGTTGTGGAAGGTTCCCGTGAACGTATACAGGTTTTTGAAGGCATCGTCATTTCCCGTCGAGGTGGCTGTATTCGGGAGTCCTTCACGGTGCGACGTGTGTCCTATGGCATTGGGGTAGAAAGAGTCTTCCCCTTGCATTCGCCGCGCATTGCTCAGATTGAAGTAGTGCGTCGTGGCCGTGTGCGTCGTGCAAAGCTCTATTATTTACGTAACCTATCGGGTAAAGCAGCTCGGATTAAAGATGCAGACCGTCGATAGTGGACAAGCAAGGGACCGCAACGGTCCCTTTTTGCACAGCGGTGGGTAGTGATACAGGTGCTGCTGAAAAGAAGGAGTGGATGGCATGCCCCATTGGCAGGAAGAGCTTAGAGAGTGGATTAAGGCACTACTTTTGGCGGTTGTCTTGGCGGTGGTATTGAGGACGTTTGTGGTCGATAACTACATCGTCGATGGCGATTCTATGTTGCCTACCCTGCATGATCAAGAGCGGGTTCTGGTATATAAACTAGGCCAGAAACTGGGTTTGAAGCCACAGCGGGGAGATATCATAGTGTTTCAATACTCTCGCGAGCCCTGGCGAGACTTTGTCAAGCGGGTAGCTGGCATAGAGGGCGACGAGGTGGAGATTAGAGATGGCAAATTGTTTGTCAATGGCATAGCGCAAAATGAGCCTTATCTAAGTGCTCCTATGTTAGGAAGCTATGGACCTCAGGTTGTGCCTCCTGGGACTGTGTTTGTGTTAGGGGATAATCGCAATATTAGCATGGACAGTCGGGATTCCCAAGTGGATATGGTATCGTTGGAGAGTATTCGCGGTAAGGCATTCCTTGTCTATTGGCCTATTAAGGCCATACGCTTGGTTCATCGCTAGAGAAGGGAATCCTACTTGCAGATGGGGAGGTGGTCCATGTCTGCGTGTAACATCGTGCCGTCATCAAGAATCCTACTTGCAGATGGGGAGGTGGTTCTTTGTCCATACATTGGTTTCCCGGGCATATGGCAAAGGCCAAACGCCTGTTAACAGAAAATGTGAAGCTGGTGGATGTGGTTGTTGAGTTGCGAGATGCCCGCATCCCTCAGGCGAGTGCAAACCCCCTTCTCTTCCCAATCGTTGGCGGCAAGCCAAGAATAATCGTCCTTGCGAAAGCGGATCTGGCTGACAAGGAGCAAACTCGAGCCTGGGTTGACTACTTCGAGCGGGAGGAACAGACAAAAGCGATAGCTCTCGATGGTAGAGACCGCAAAGTGGTAAGTCGATTGCTTTTGCCTCTTATCAAAGATCTAGCTGCTCCTCTAGTTCCACGCAGCAAACAGGGCAACTTCCCACTGCGACCAGAACGTTGCATGGTCGTTGGTATACCTAATATAGGAAAATCCACCATGATTAACTCGTTGGCGGGGCGTGCCACAGCTAAGACTGGGGCCTTGCCCGGAGTCACGCGAGGAAAACAATGGATCAAGCTGAGCAGTGGAGGAGAACTCTTAGATACTCCTGGCCTCCTTTGGCCCAAACTGGAAGATCCCTTGGTAGCTCGCCTGCTAGCCGTTACAGGAGCTGTGGGTGAAGCCGGTTTTGATCCTTATGAACTGGCTACTTGGTTGTTAACTCATTTGGCCAAGTACTTCCCGCACCTGCTGGTACGCTATAAACTGGGTGAGGAGTCGGTTGACCTATCAGGAGGTGAACTGTTGGAGGCTGTCGGTAGAGTTCGAGGCTGTCTCGTTGCCGGGGGTAACGTGGACCTCTCTCGGGCAGCAGACTTGGTCTTGATCGATTTTCGTACTGGTAAGTTGGGCCCCATCACCCTGGAGGTGCCTCCCAGCAGGAGGAATAGAGATGACTAGGTTTACCGACATGACAGTGGCGGAAGTAGCTGCTTGGTTGCGCTCAAGAAAGGGGATACTTAGTGCCCAGGATCTTGCCCAGCTGAAAGAGGACAGTCGTAAGGGAGTGCGCCAATTGGTTGCTCGTTTTGAGCTCCAAAAAGCGAGGGAATTGTCGGAACGACAGCGATTGAAAAGGATGTGGCTGTTGGAGGAAAAGGCTTGGTCCAATGGATGTCAGCTGGTGGCGGGGATTGATGAGGCCGGTTGTGGTCCATTAGCCGGGCCGGTGGTAGCTGCTGCCGTTGTCTTCCCCCAAGCCAAAACCACCCTTTGGGGTTTAGACGATTCAAAACAGCTCACGGCAGGAAAGCGGGAGTTGCTGTATCAGATGATTTTAGAGAACGCGGTGGCTGTTGGGGTAGGTATTATACATAACCAGGAAATTGACCGCCTGAATATCTTGGAGGCAACCAAGCGGGCCATGACCCAAGCGGTGGCTAATCTTCCTGTCCTGCCCGATTTGGCTCTGGTGGATGGCAATCAAGCTCGCTTACCCTCTCTAGATATCCCTTGCCAAACCATTGTTGATGGCGACGGGTGTTCCTGCAGTATTGCTGCTGCCTCTATCGTGGCTAAGGTAACCCGTGATCGGCTGATGGACGAGCTAGATGTTCTCTACCCGGGTTACGGCTTCGCCCAGCACAAAGGGTACCCAAGCCGTCAGCATTATGAGGCCCTGCGTCAACTAGGCCCATCACCGATCCATAGACGAACCTTTTTGCGTAAGTTCTATGGGGACGAGTAGAGATGAATAGTAGGGAGTTGGGCCGTCTGGGAGAAGAAGCCGCCTTACGCTATCTGCAGGAGAGAGGGTATCGGCTGGTTGCTCGCAACTTCCACTGCTCCCTGGGCGAGTTGGATTTAATTATGCAACAAGGGCGCCAACTGGTTTTTGTAGAGGTAAAAGCCCGAACTAGTGCCCGCTTTGGGCAGCCTGAAGATGCCATTGGTCCTCAGAAGTTGCGACGGCTGCGGCAGGCTGTTGCCGTCTACTTGCAGCAGGAAAAACCTCGCTATTATGATTTGCGGCTAGATGCCATTGCCGTTGAACTGGATCCCCATACATATGAGGTCTCGGCTTTGAGGCACTACCAAAATATCGGTTGACCGTTCCGAATAGCCCCTAAGCTGCATATTGATAAGTATAAGGCCTGCGGCTAGTACATAATGGAGGGGATGCGGTTTGAGGCACCATCGCTGGTTTCGTTCCTGGTGCAACCTATTGGACCTGGCCTCCCTGTGGGCAATTGCCATTATCGTTTTCATTGAAATGGTGCGGCTGATTTTCCTTCCCAACAGTCTAGACGGTATTGTCTTAGTGCTTAGCATTATTGTCTTGCTGAGCATTTTACGCTGAGAAACCAGGGTTTCCTGGTTTTTTATTTTTGTGATTTAATTCAGTCTAGTGCCTGTTTGCCTGCCGCTAAATATACGTTAGAATGGACGTAGAAAAGAAAAGGAGGGAGTATATGTTAAGGAACTTGGTGCAAACATGGGATCTGGATGTGTTTTTCCCTGGCGGTAGCCAGTCGCCCGCATTTGCCGATTTCTTGCAGGAACTGGATCAGGACCTGCAGAAGGTAGGTCAAGTGGTGGCCAACCTAGGAGAAAGTGTGGAAGACTGGCGAGTAGTTCTGACTCTAGTACAGGATGTGGGTAACCGTCTACGTCACGCCAGCGCCTTTGTTTCTTGCTTGAATGCTCAGAATGTCAAAGATCGCGAAGCCCAAGCCCTGACGGGGCGTGTACAACAGCTAAATGCTGTTAATGCCTCGGTATTAACCGGTTTAGACGAGAAGATTTCCGCCCTGACGGAGGAAAAATGGAATGAGCTTCTTGCAGCGCCCGAACTAGCTCCTATCGCCTTTAACTTGCAGGAACGAAGATTGTGGGCCAGCCAAATGTTGTCGCCAGAACAAGAAAAGCTGGTGAATAGTCTCTCTGTCAACGGTTATCATGGTTGGTCTCAGCTCTATAATCTAGTGTCTGGCAACCTCACTATTCCGGTGGAGCATGAAGGTAAGACGTTACACCTCTCGGCAGGACAAGCCGCCAACTGGATGTCCCACGCCGACAGGAGTGTGCGGCAGCATGTTTTTGAACGCTGGGAGCAGGCCTGGGCCAGCATTGCCGACGCTTGTGCTTTGGCCCTTAACAATCTGGCTGGCTACCGTTTGAACCTCTATGCCGCCCGGGGTTGGGACAATGTTCTACGGGAGCCATTGGAGCAAAACCGGATGCGGCAAGAAACGCTGGAAGCCATGTGGGGCGCCGTCGAAAGCCGCCGGCCGCGTCTAGTGCAGTACTTGGAACGCAAACGGGAGCTCTTAGGGCTATCAGGCCTAAGTTGGCATGATGTCAATGCTCCCCTTGGCAGTTCCGATACCCGTTTAACTTATGAACAGGCTGCAGAATTCATAGTTAACCAGTTTAGACAGTTCAACCCGGAGATGGCTGATTTTGCTATCAAGGCCTTTAAGGAACGCTGGATTGAGTCGGAAGATCGGCCAGGTAAGCGGGCCGGAGGCTTTTGCACCAGCTTCCCCTTGGCGAAACAGTCTCGCATTTTTGTCACTTTCTCTGGTACCATGGGCAATTTAGCTACTTTAGCCCATGAACTGGGCCACGGTTATCACCAGCATTTGATGAACGACTTGCCTCCCATGGCTCAGCGTTATGCCATGAATGTGGCAGAGACCGCATCCACGTTCGCTGAACTGATCACTCTGGATGCCGCTGTTGATATGGCGAAAGATGAGCAGGAACGGCTATCGCTGATTGATGATAAGTTGCAGCGCGCTGTAGCACTGTTGATGAACATACAATGCCGCTTCTTGTTTGAGACCCGCTTCTATGAAGAGCGCAAGCAGGGAATGGTTGGCGTTTCCCGCCTCAATGAGTTAATGGTAGCCGCACAAAAAGAAGCCTTTGCTGACAGCCTGTGTGAGTATCATCCTCATTTCTGGGCATCTAAGCTACACTTCTATAACACCAGTGTGCCATTCTATAACTTCCCCTACACCTTTGGTTACTTGTTCAGTGCCGGGGTGTACAGACAGGCTAAAGAGGAAGGGGCTGCTTTCCGTAGCAAGTACGCGGCTCTGCTTCAAGATACGGGTCGCATGCGGGTAGAAGACCTGGCTATGCGCCATCTAGGCGTGGACATTTCCAAGCCCGAGTTCTGGCAAGAGGCCATCGACTTTGTTACCGCCCATCTGGAAGAGTTCCTGCGTCTCACAGCCAAATAAGAAATAGGGGCTGTTGCAAAGCAGCCCCTATTTTTGTTGCATTCCGGAGGACTGTGGTCATGCCAGAGCGCCTGTGCCAACAGCTGGACCGTTGTCGAAACTTTTCCTTGGCGGTTACGCTGCACTAATCAATTCCGGTACGCTGCGCGCATGACCGAATACCTATAGAATAACCAATTGGAGCCTTAGTTGGAGCACCAGCCGTTCGTGCGTTGGAACGCAGGATGTGTACCCACATTTGCTCAGGGCGGGAAACGCCCCTAATGCAAACCCTTTAATAATGCTAAAGCCCCCTGTACCAGAGCTGTAACACCATAGGCAAAGCAGTTCTCGTCGGGGTTGAAACCGCCATTATGGGCGGGTACTGGTTTCTCTACCCCTTCTGGGGTGCAGCCAATACGCAGGAAGGTGGACGGCACCCGCTGGGCTAAGAAGGCAAAATCCTCTCCCCCCATACGTGGTTCCAGAATATTGAATAGCTTCTCTGGCGCAAAACTCTGGCTAAGCCCATCCCTAACCAGCAGGGTAATACGCTCATCGCAAATCAGGGATGGATATCCCTTGATAAAGTCAAACTTATAACTGCAGCCAGAAGCCTCGCAAATCCCTTTGATCGTCTGTTCCAACAACTGGGGTATGAGTTCTGTGACTAGAGGATTGTGGGTCCGGCAAGTGCCCTCCATGGTCACCGTTTCCGCAATGACGTTATAACGGTCGCCTCCCTTAATGGTACCGATGGTCAGTACGGCTGAATCAAGGGCCCGGATCTTACGGCTCACAATGGTCTGTACAGCCATTATTACCTGTGCGGCAGTGACGATGGCGTCAATGCCTGCCTCCGGTGCCGACCCATGGGCCGCTTTGCCGGTGATGGTAATATAGAAACGGTCGGAAGAGGCGGAGAGGGCGCCTATGCGATAGCCGATGGTGCCCGTGGTCAAACTGGCATCCACATGCAAACCGATGGCTGCATCGATGGGTGGCGACTCCAATATGCCGTCGGCGATCATGGCTGGCATGCCACCTGTGGGATTACACTCTTCTGCCGGCTGGAAAAGGAGTTTAATGGTGCCAGCCAATTCGGAACGCAGTTGCCAAAGAACTTCGGCTGCCCCCAACAGCATGGCTGTGTGGGCATCATGTCCACAGGCATGACATATCCCTTCTACTTGCGAGGCGAAGGGAAGACCGGTGGTTTCTTGTATAGGTAGGGCGTCCATATCAGCCCTCAATGCCACGCAGGGACCGGGCTCTTTCCCTTGAATCAGCCCTACCACGCCAGTGTTGGCCACGGGAGCGCGGAAGGGAATGCCAATCCTATTTAGTTCCCGTTGTATCAGCTGGGATGTCTTAAACTCCTGCATGCCTAGTTCTGGATGGTGATGGATTTCACGCCTTAACCGTGTTACCGTAGGTGTAACCTCTGCAACCAATTGCTGTATGCGTGAGTTCATGATACGACCTCCTAGTCTATTGCCGAGTTACTTGTTACTACTTCCATGGGCTGTAAGTTATCCCTGCAAGCTCATGGTAAACAGGGAGAAAAGACTCGGTCATTGTCCATAATCCAATTGGCATATTGCACCTCCAGCAGGGCCCGGTTATAGTTGTACCAGCAGTCTTCTATAGGTACTGGCAAACCCGTATCCAGATTACGGGCTTTTGCATGCTGGAAAAGGCCATTGTTAGCCATTTCAAAGTAGGTGGAGCCAGCTACAAATGAGCCCTGGGGTACATAGGCGGGGAGAGCAACAAAACCTTCTTTGGTATTTAGCAGGTCTTGTCCGAAATGTACCACGGAGGGGTTCTTTCTTAAGCCCAGCAAGTTCAAGATAGTGGGCATAATATCAATTTCGCCTCCGACTGTGTGCAATGTTTTGGCTTCTCCCAAGCCGGGAATATGAATGATAAAGGGTACGTTAAGCATATCTTCATATCCATACTCTCGTCCCAGATATTCACTAACCAATTCCTCGTACTCGGGGCTTTGCTTATTTAGCCCGTAATGGTCGCCATACATGACAATTATGGAGTTCTCGTAGAGCCCCTTTCCCTTTAGGTAAGAAAAGAACTCGCTGAGAGCATAATCGGTATACTGTACTGAATGGAAGTAGTGGGCAAAAATACGCTCTGATCGGACTTCCGAGTTGCTCCATTTGCTGGTGTCAAAGGTTGACGTTTTATGCTTATCAGGTATGAAAAAGGGATAGTGGTTAGTTAGGGTGACAAAAAAGGCAAAGAATGGTTGATTGGCACTAGCTAGGATTTCCGCTGACTGGCGAAACAGTGAACGATCCCCTAGACCCCAACCTATCAGTTCGTCTTGTTCAAAATCATATTGGCTGTAAAACCGGGAGAAACCCAGATGAGGATACATTTTTTCTCTATTCCAGAAGCTGGGTTCATAGCCATGAAAAGCCCAGGCGGTATAGCCCGCATCAGTTAGTGCCTGCGGTAGGGCGTAGAGCTCTTTGTCCGTGTGTTCTTGATGGGCAATCTGCCCTGCCTTTACGTAAGTGGAATTAAGGGTGCTAAACTCGGCATCGGCAGTACGGCCAGTACCGGCCGTCTGGAAGAAGCGATCGAAATAGAAGGTATCTTGCCTAATCAGACTATTTAAGAAAGGGGTGAGTTCCTGATTATCTATGGTGCTGTTAATAACATAGTTGTTAAAAGACTCTAGTTGGATAAGAATTAGATTGCGCCCTTTGGCTATCCCAAAGTACTCTTGCCCCTTATTGGCGTAAGCTTCTTGCTTACTCTTATAAATCTCGGCAAACTCCGGCTTGTACAGCCCATTCTTGCTTTGGTTGAGCAGGAAGTCGCTTACATGGTAAGGTAGGGTGCCAAAACAACTAACCGCCATGGTTTGGTTAAGGCGCATGATCTGCAGTGAGGTGCCCACGGTGGTGCTCAAGAGCACCACTAGACAATTGGCCAGCAAGACCTTGTTGACTCTTATCTCTAAGCTTGATCCTATGATTCTCAGCACCAAGAGGACTAGGGGTAGATCTAGCAACAGCAGAGCATCTTTCCAGAAGAGAGTGTCTTTGATGTCTTCGGTTACTGCTCCCAGTTGATTTGCTAATCCTAATGCTTTCATCGGCAAGGGTATGCCAAAATTGCGAAAGTAGACGGTGTCGGCCAGAAGTAGAGTGGAGATCAGTATGTTAATGACGATGCCGACGAAAAGGCGCCCTTTCCCCCTTACGAAAATCACTGGTAGAAACAAGACTCCCAGAAGACTCAAACTGGCAAGAATCCAAGTTGGAGTGAAGGGAAGCCGCATCTCCTGTTGTACATAGCCGCACTTTAGTAGGGCCAACAATGTGAATGTCAAGTATAGGGTAAAGCGGTTGATCTTCTGCATATAGTCCTCCTGGAAAGAAAAAAGTCACATTAACTTTGTAACGTAAAAAACAGCGGGTAGCAAGGTAATTATGTGGCAAGCAAAAGCTTACGGGAAGCAGTACCAATAACTGCTTCCCGTATTGTTCTTTCTAGACTCTAGCCACCCGAGTAGTGGGAGTGGGTAGGACACTGGTTAGGCGGTTGAACATGGCTAGCTCAACGGCTAAGGGTAAACCGTCAACGGAGGGAGTGGTCTGACCGCTTACGCCATCAATAGCTCCTGCTGCTACTATTTCTTCCAACATGGTTAGCAATAGTGTTTGGTCGCAAGGTATCTGACCATGTTTCAACTCAGCCACGATGGCAGCTACAGCATAACTCCCCCAGTTGCTCACCCCGCACGCGATCAGGTGATGGGCGGGAGTGACGCAGGCAATATGCCAACTGGCCCCCAGAAGCTGCCTGACCTCCTGAATGCGGGCCCCAAAGCCGATCTCGTTGCCACCGTCACCGATGGCAATAGTAGTAATCCCGTGGTCATTGGCGGCTGCAAACAAGGGATCAAAATGGGCTACCTGTTCGGTTACCACTTGCCCATTGGCATTGTAGTAATTGCCATCGCTAGCCTGTCCACTGCGCTCAATGGCAACTAGGGCATCGGGTTGGCAGTGTAATAGGGCCTCCGGTGCTGGGGCCTTGCCAGGATCAAAACCTCGAAGGGGGATCTGTAGGTCTAGAACTCGCATTCCGGCTTCGAAAATGGCTAGAGCGCCTGTATCGGTGAAAATGATGGGCTCAATACCCACTTGTTGTAAGGTGGCTGCTAACACCAGTGTGCCCAGTGGTCCGTCGGTTTCCCAGGCAGCTGCTCTCCCGATATAAAAGCCACTACATAGTACTGCACGACGGGATTGGGCCAGCGAATTGGCGGCTGCGGCTAAGGCTTCTGGGCAGGCTAAAACCGGTATGCGGCGCTGTCCCGGATCAAAGGCTAAGAGTCTTGCTAGTTCTTGATAGCTGTCTTGCATTTTATCACCAGTCTCTTACCAATTCGTCATTGCGCAGATCGGTTACCAACATATGGCCAGGGGCATGGGTAATCATTATTGGAGGTTTACTGGCCAGGGCAGCCGCCTGTGGTGTTACGCCGCAGGCCCAGAAGACTGGGATTTCCCCCGGATATACTGGTGCCGGGTCTCCATAGTCGGGTTTATCTAGATCCTTAATGCCGATTAAGCTGGGATCGCCCAGATGAACGGGTGCTCCATGCACCGCCGGTAAACGGCTGGTGATAATGGTTGCTTCAATGGCGTGCTGGGCTTTCATGGGGCGCATACTTACCACCATTGGCCCCCGGAAACGTCCGGCCGGATGGCACGAGACGTTGGTACGATACATGGGTACGTTGGTTCCCAATTCTATATGGCGAACTGGGATGTTAGCAGCCAGGAGTTCTGCCTCAAAACTGAAACTGCAGCCAATGAGGAAGCCCACGAAGTCATCCTGCCATAATGAAGTGATGTCCAGAACCTCATCCACCAACTGACCGTCTCGATAGACCCGATAGCGAGGCAAGTCAGTACGGATATCGGCTTGGGGGGCAATCCGTTTGAGCAAGGGATCGCCGGGGTCGGTGACTTCCAGCACAGGACAAGGCTTAGGATTGGCTTGGCAAAAACGCAGAAAATCGAAGGCCCAGTCGGCTGGTAAGATGGCCAGGTTAGCTTGGGCGAAGGAACCGCAGAGGCCGGCGGTTACATTGGTCCACTGGCCTCTGCGGCAGGCAGCTCGAACGTCAGCCGGTGATTGAAACATCATCTTCTCACCTCTAGCGGATGCCGCTAATAGTTGTCACTTCTATACCAGCATCTCTAAGCCTTTGTACGAAGGGATTGATACCTACCAAATCACTACTTATGTGGCCTGAAACTATCAACTGGCCCTTTGCTTCCTTGCGCAAGCGCTGCAGATCTGCATAGGGTATGTGAATGTACAAGACAGTAGGAATCCCATGTTCAAAGTAGGTATTAGCCACGTCGTAGCCCCCGTTGGTCAGTGCTCCGTGGGCCACAACCACCTTCTTGGCAGGAGCCTTAGCATCCCCTATGGCAATATCGATCTTGGTGAAGGCATTGGCAAACTCAGGGAGAGCGTTTAGGGCATCTACCACATCACCTAAAGTGGCGTTTGCATTGCTGGCTAGACAGGCATCAATCGTTTGCTGCATGATGCGACGGCCCAGTTCATCCAATGGACAGTGGATGTTCATAAAGGGCATGTCCAACAGTCGGGCAATAGAGGGATAGTGGTCATGATTGGCCGATTGGAAAGCCGCTTCCATACTCTGCGCTCGCGGTAGAACCGCTGCCTCAGCCGCCTCCCGTGGCACACCGGCTTGAGTCAATAGGTCAATATGGCGCAAATAAACTTCCCATGCTGGTATGGCCGTAGTCATAGGTGGGTGGTGGGCAATCACCGCATCGTAGCCCAGTTGTTTTGCCATGGCCAGCTCGGCAGTGCCAATGTCTATTCCAAAGAGTACCTTCTTTATTCCTTCCCCCCGATGGTAGATAGCACTATCGCCTGGAATATCGTGCATACCTACCATGTCTAAGGCCATTTGCATAATCGCTTCAGTGGAAAACATGTTCTACACTTCCTTTCAGTTAGTAGGCTCATCATGTTATCTATTCTTTCTAAGGGGAGCAAATCCTGCGGCGGTCGAAGTAATGGCGGGGGAGGAGAGCAGTTACCCTTGCCATGGTTAGATCCGGTCAGATAGAGTAGAATGAGTAATAAATCTCGTGGAGATAAGGATGATAGCATGGGTACCATAGCTGTTGTGGGTGCCGGGCCCGCAGGTATGTTGGCCGCTCGACAGGCAGCCCTGCGAGGAGCTCGCGTGATCCTGTTGGAAAAGAATGATAGATTGGGCAAGAAGCTGGTCATAACTGGGAAAGGACGCTGCAATGTGACCAACGATGCCGATGTTGATACGTTGGTCAAGAATGTGCCGGGGAATGGCCGTTTCCTCTACAGTGCTTTTGCGTCTTTTGGTAGCCGAGACTTGCAGCGGTTCCTTGAGGAACATGGAGTTCGGCTCAAGGTGGAGCGGGGGAATCGGGTTTTTCCCCAAAGCGATCGCTCTTTTGACGTGGTTGATGGTTTGCGGCGGGCTTTGGAAAGGAGTAACGCGGAGGTGCGTCTCAACTCGCAAGTAAACCGACTGCTGGTGGAAGATGGGCAGATAGTGGGGCTGGTGGTTAACGATCAGCCCTTATACTGTCAAGCAGTTATTGTCTGTACCGGAGGTGCTTCCTATCCGGCCACCGGTTCCACTGGTGATGGTTATATATTGGCGGCGGAAGTTGGCCACACTATTGTTCCGCCGCGACCTGCTCTGGTACCTCTGGAAACGGTAGAAGACTGGCCAAAGTCTTTGGCTGGGCTAGCTCTGAAAAATGTGGAGTTGAGCATACTCCAAGGAGGGCGAAAACTGGTTCAAGAGTTTGGCGAGTTGCTCTTCACCCACTTTGGTATAAGTGGTCCAATAGTGTTGACAGTAAGTCGATGGGTGACTCATGGCAAGGACACGAATCCCTTCATTGCCAGTATCAATCTAAAGCCGGCCTTGACTCAAGAACAGTTGGACCGACGTCTACAGCGGGATCTAGAGAAGTATCAACGGAAGGCTATCAAGAATGCTTTGGACGACCTTCTGCCTAAGCGACTTATCCCGGTTGTTATCGCAGCCGCCGAGATCCCTGAGGATAAACCGGTACACCAGATTACCCGTGTTGAGCGGATGAGACTGGTCAGCAGTTTGACCTCCTTACAGCTGACCATCAAGGGACCTCGGCCCTTAAGCGAAGCCATAGTCACGGCGGGTGGCGTTAGCACCAAGGAAATTGATCCCAAGACCATGCAGTCGAAGTTGGTGCGGGGGCTTTTCTTTGCCGGTGAGGTGATCGATGTAGATGGATATACTGGAGGCTTCAACTTGCAGGCTGCGTTCTCCACTGGCTACTTGGCGGGCGAAAAGGCGGGACTGCAGGTAACTCAACGGTAGCAGGAAAAATTTCCGCAGGAGGCGAACTTATGTTTTAACACCATCAGTCTGGAGTGAGTTGTCTATGCTAGCTAAAGTGTTTAGTGCTTCAGTATTGGGTGTCGATGGCTTCTTAGTGGAAGTAGAAGTGGATCTGGCCCCCTCACTACCGTCCTTTGAGGTAGTGGGGTTACCCGATGCGGCGGTACGTGAAGCTAAAGAGAGGGTGCGTGCCGCCATCAAGAACTCGGCAGGCCATTTTCCACGTGGACGGATAACGGTGAACTTGGCCCCCGCCGATTTGCGTAAAGAGGGTTCTGGTTTTGATTTACCCATTGCTTTAGGTCTGCTGGTGGCTGATGAGCAGTTGTCAGCCGATGCTCTGGCTGGCAGTGTTTTTGTGGGCGAGTTATCTCTTGATGGTAGTGTGCGTCCCACCCCCGGGGTTTTGCCCATGGCCCTTACTGCTAAGCAGCAGGGATTTAAGCGAATATATGTACCGCCGTCCAACGTACATGAGGCCCTTTTGGTTCCAGGATTAGAAGTAATGGCTGTGCCCAGTTTAGCGCAGCTCTGTCAGGCTTTGCGAGGAGAGGGGGATTTACCTTCTCCCGAGACTTTTCTGCCGCTGGTGAAGGAGCAGAGAGAAGCCAGTTACGAACTGGACTTCTGTGACATACGGGGACAGAAGCTGGCCAAGCGAGCTCTGGAAGTGGCGGCAGCCGGTAATCATAATGTACTGATGATAGGACCACCAGGGTCTGGGAAGACCTTGCTGGCGCGGCAATTGCCATCTATTTTGCCCAGCATGACCCAAGCTGAAGCCCTGGAGGTGACTAAGATATACAGCGTTAGTGGTCTGCTACAAGGGCGCGAAGGGCTGGTAAGACAGAGACCCTTTTGCGCTCCTCACCATAGCATCTCCTACGCCGGACTTATCGGCGGTGGGAGAGTGCCTAAGCCAGGGCAGGTAAGTCTTGCCCATCACGGAGTGCTTTTCTTAGATGAACTTCCTGAGTTCCCACGCCGTGTATTAGAGCAATTGCGTCAGCCTTTGGAGGATGGGGTTGTACACATTGCTCGCGCGCAAGCCAGCATCACCTATCCCTCCCGCTTCATGTTGGTGGCCGCCATGAACCCATGCCCATGTGGGTTCTACAATGATCCTAATCGCGAGTGCACCTGTTCCGAAATGGAAATCCGTCGCTATTTGGCTCGCCTGTCGGGCCCCCTGCTTGACCGTATTGACTTACAGATCAATGTGCCTCGCCTGGAGTATGAGGAAATGGTAGGGCAAAGAGACGGAGAGACTTCTGCGGTTATTCGGCAAAGGGTAGAGGCTGCTCGCCAGAGACAGTTACACCGCTTCCGTGGAAGCTCAATTACCAGCAATGCGGCTATGAATACACGGGCTTTGCAGCAGCACCTCAATCTGCACCCCGAGGGAGAGAAGATGATGCAGGCGGCTTTTTCCCGATTGCGGCTTTCGGCCCGTGCCTATGAGCGTGTTCTAAAAGTGGCAAGAACTATCGCCGATTTGGCTGAGAGCGATCAGATAAAGGCACCACATGTGGCGGAAGCCCTCAGCTACCGAGCCTATGATCGTGAAGGAGTCGGGTAGTCTGGTGATTGGAAGATTATGTTGCTACTCAGGTGAGCCCTTTGTTATAATGGGTGCCAAATCGAACAAGTGTAGGGGGGACGGCTAATGGGGTAAGGGAAGCGGCTTATTGGTTAGCCATCTCCCAGTGGCCAAGGATTGGTCCGCGCCGGGCCCTGCGTTTGAAGGAAGTGCTGGGCACAGGGGCCGCTGTTTGGCAAGCCGATAAGGATACCCTGCAATCTGTTCTGGAGTTCACTCCGGAAGCAGTAGACAAAATCCTGGAGGTAAAGCGGCGACAAGATCCACCTTCCATGTTGCAGCGGATAGAACAAACGGGGGCATGGGTACTATCCTTCACCGATGCAGACTACCCCGCGTCTCTATTACAGCTTTTCGATCCTCCCACGGTTCTCTTGGGCTGGGGACAGCCCGTAGTTAGCCATTCCCGGCACCTAGCGGTGGTAGGCTCTCGTCGTATGACCAGCTATGGCCGTCGTGTGACCAACGAACTAATTGCTGGTCTGGCTGGTCGTGATGTGGTGGTGATCAGCGGTTTGGCCTTGGGGATAGACGGAGAGGCCCATCGGGCCGCGCTGGCCAACGGCCTCGTTACCTGGGCAGTTCTCGGTAGCGGTTTTGCCCACCTGTACCCTCCACAGCATCAGCAGCTGGCGCTAGAGATTGCAGAAAACGGGGGCACTTTACTAAGTGAGTATTGGCCCGATACCAAGCCTGAAGCCCATCACTTCCCAGCCCGCAATCGTATCATTGCCGCCTTAGCCGATGCGATCTTGGTAGTGGAAGCTGATCACAAAAGTGGATCGTTGATCACCGTTGATCATGGCCTTGATCTAGGACGGGATATTTGGGCAGTTCCTGGCAACGTAACCAGCCGATTTAGTCGTGGCACGAATAACCTATTAAGGCAAGGGGCTACCTTAATAGCAAGCAGCGAGGATATATTGGCTGAGTGGAATTGGAGTTCGTCGGGAGCTCAAGATGAGGTGGAAATGCCTAGCTTGCAGGGGGCTAATCAATTGGTGTACCAAGTAGTTGGTCACCAAGATACAAGTTTGGAAGAGATCGTAGAGGCCTCCGGGCTGACTACTGCGGAGGTGCTAGCAGCTCTGATGGAGTTGGAACTGGGCGGCTGGGTGGAGGCGTCGGCCGCTCAAAGCTATCGACGCACCTCGGTAAAGGCTTGATTTGGAAATAAGATTATCGGACAACGGACGTCATAGATTAGGTAATAGCCTGATCTTGCGACTTGGGGGGTAATAATCGTGGCAGAAAACCTTGTAATAGTAGAATCACCAGCGAAAGCAAAGACCATTGGAAAGTATTTGGGCCGACGTTATACGGTGAAGGCATCCATTGGGCATGTGCGGGACTTGCCCAAGAGTCAGTTTGCCGTTGATGTGGAGAACGGTTTTACTCCTAAATACATAACCATTCGTGGCAAGGGAGACATTGTCAAGGAACTCAAAGAGGCAGCAAGGAAAGCGCAGAAGGTTTTTCTGGCAACCGACCCGGATAGGGAAGGTGAGGCGATATCTTGGCACTTGGCTCAGGTACTAGGTGTTGAACCCGATTCGCCTTGCCGCGTGACCTTCAACGAGATAACAAAGAGTGCGGTAAAAGAAGCTTTTAAACAGCCAAGACCCTTGAATATGAACTTGGTAAACGCTCAACAAGCTCGCCGGGTTTTAGATCGCATCGTAGGGTACCGTCTTAGCCCATTGCTCTGGAAAAAGGTGAAGAAGGGTTTAAGTGCTGGTCGTGTCCAGTCAGTGGCCGTGCGTCTGATTTGCGATCGGGAGGAAGAAATCCAGAACTTCCAGCCCGAAGAGTACTGGACCATAACGGCCGAATTGCGGACGAGCAAGAAGGAGAAGTTTACCGCTGAGTTCTACGGCCGCGGCGGGGAGAAGATGAACTTGCCAGACCGCCAGACAGCGGAGCAGGTGTTACAACAGGTGCGGCAAAGCCCCTTTGTCGTGCTGGAGGTTAAACGCAGTGAACGTCGCCGCAATCCAGCTGCGCCGTTTACCACCAGTACGTTGCAGCAGGAAGCTTCTCGTAGGTTAGGGTTTACTGCCAAGAAAACAATGCGCTTGGCCCAAACCCTGTATGAAGGTGTGACGGTAGGTAAAGAAGGGGCCGTCGGTCTGATTACCTATATGAGAACCGATTCTACGCGGGTTTCGCCGCAGGCAATCAGCGAGGCAGCGCAAGTCATTACCAGTCTCTATGGTCCTGCTTATGTCAAGACTCGTCGGTATGAGGGCGGAAGACGGGCGCAAGATGCCCACGAGGCCATTCGGCCCACCTTTCCTAGCCGCACTCCGGAAGAGCTTCAGCCCTATCTGGGTCGTGATGAACTGCGCCTATACCGTCTCATCTGGGAACGCTTCCTCGCTAGCCAGATGGCGCCAGCCGTCTATGATACGGTGGCTGCCGAAATCGATGCCGGTGGTTACACCTTCCGTGCCCGCGGCTCCCAAATAAAGTTTGATGGATTCCTATTAGTATACAAGGACATTCAGGAAGACCAGGGCAACGAGAAGGAGGGGCTACTGCCCAATCTAGTTGCAGGGCAAGAGTTGCTACTGGCCCGGCTAACAGAAAAGCAGCATTTCACCGAGCCACCACCCCGCTATAACGAGGCTGCGCTGGTCAAGGCTTTGGAGGAACTAGGGATTGGTCGGCCAAGTACCTATGCCACCATAATTGATACCATCCAGAGTCGTGGCTATGTGGTGCGGGAACAGAAGCGGTTTTTCCCCACAGAGCTCGGGCAGATAGTGGTTGATCTGTTGAAGGAGTTCTTCCCTAAGATAATTGACGTTGAGTTTACGGCTGCTTTAGAATCGCAGTTGGATGAAGTAGAAGACGGCAACGCCGACTGGCTTGAGGTGTTAGAGCATTTCTATTATCCCTTTGAACAAGACCTGCAGCATGCTGAATTGGAAATGCAGAGAGTGGAGATTGCACCTGAGGAGTCGGATGTGGAGTGTGAACTCTGTGGTCGGCGTATGGTATATAAAACTGGGCGTTATGGTCAGTTCTTGGCCTGCCCTGGTTTCCCCGAGTGTCGCAACACGAAACCGTTGATCAAGGATACTGGTGCCAAGTGTCCTGAATGCCAGAACAAGCTGGTGGAACGACGCAGCAAGAAGGGACGACTCTTTTACGGTTGTCTCGGGTATCCCGAATGTGATTTTGTCGTCTGGAACAAGCCGGTGGCAAAGGTCTGTCCCCAGTGTGGGGGGCTTATGGTGGAGAAACAGAGGGGTGGAAAGAAAATACATGCCTGCATCAACCAGGAATGCAGGCATGAAGAACAGGTGGAGTAGAATGGCTACAGAGAGAAGAATTACCGTGGTGGGGGCAGGCCTTGCAGGTAGTGAAGCTGCCTGGCAGGCTGCTCAACGCGGAGTGGCAGTAACCTTGTTGGAGATGCGTCCTCAAAAACTGACTCCGGCTCACCATACCGGTCTTGCCGGTGAGTTGGTTTGTAGTAACTCGCTACGGGCAATAAGCAAAGATAACGCAGTGGGATTGCTGAAAGAAGAAATGCGGTTAATGGGCTCTTTAATCATGGAGGCGGCCTTAGCTAATCGCCTACCGGCGGGTGGAGCCCTTGCCGTGGATCGTGTGGGTTTTTCCCAGTACATAACTGATCGTCTGCAGAATCACCCTCTAGTAGACATGGTCCAGTGCGAAGTCTGTGAGCTGCCTCCAGAAAGACCCTTGATTATAGCCACAGGGCCGTTAACTTCAGCGCCTTTGGCCGACGCGTTGCAAGCTGTACTAGGCGAAGGTTATCTACACTTCTTCGACGCGGCTGCCCCTATCGTATTGGCTGACAGCATTAACTGGGATAAGGTTTATTTGGCATCTCGCTACAGCAAGGGAGACGCTGACTATGTTAACTGCCCGCTAAATGCTGAAGAGTATGCGGCTTTTCATAAGGCATT
This sequence comes from Bacillota bacterium, assembly GCA_029781045.1. GTDB lineage: Bacteria > Bacillota > UBA994 > UBA5500 > UBA5500 > UBA5500. Next base: position 138,753 of record JAKOXL010000024.1, read on the forward strand.
AGTTGAAGCCGAAACAGCCATCTTGCATGAATTTGAGCAAGGCATTTACTTTGAGGGTTGCATGCCAGTGGAGGTGCTGGCCAAACGGGGTCCGGATACTCTGCGTTTTGGTCCTATGAAGCCGGTGGGATTGCCGGATCCTCGCACGGGGAAGATGCCTTACGCTGTGGTGCAGCTGCGGCAAGACAATCTGGCTGGTACTATGTACAACATGGTAGGATTTCAGACCAATCTCAAATGGCCTGAGCAAAAGCGGGTATGGAGGATGATCCCCGGCCTGGAACAGGCGGAATTTGCCCGCTATGGGGTAATGCATCGCAATACGTTCATAAACTCACCCCAATTGCTGCTACCCACCTTGCAGTGGCGAGGGGATGAAGGTGTATTCTTCGCCGGGCAAATAACGGGAGTAGAGGGCTACGTTGAATCCGCTGCCGCTGGCCTGGTGGCAGGCATAAATGCGGTACGACTTGTGCAAGGGAAAGCCCCTTTAGTATTTCCGCCTACTACTGCCCACGGAGCTCTGCTGCATTACATTACTACCGAGCCAAAGAAGAACTTCCAGCCCATGAATGTGACCTTTGGCCTGTTTCCGCCGCTCGATTGCCCCCCCAGAGGCAAGCGGGAACGGGGGGCTGCCTATGCGGAACGGGCTTTGCAAGAATTAAAGCATTTTTTGGAGAATTCCTTTGTCTAATATTGCTGCTCCCTGAAGGCCTGTGTTAATATTTGAATTGGGGTTGCTATTATGGAAGAGTTGCTCGATCGCTTTTTGCGTTTCCAGCGGGTGGAAAAGAACGCTTCTGCACATACCATCAGTAATTATCAACGGGACATATTGCAATTCATTGAGTTTTTATGCGATGATGTAATTGCGTCTACTGCAGTAAGCAAAAATGACTTGCGACGTTTTTTGGCCTATTTGCAACAGTCAGGATACGCTCGTTCTAGCATAGCCAGGAAGCTTTCTGCCCTGCGTTCTTTTTTTCGCTTCTTGGTGAGGGAGGGCTATTACGACCATAGTCCTTTGGAGCAGCTAAATACTCCCAAGCAAGGGCGTCAACTGCCTGGTTTCTTGTATGTGGACGAGTGCTTTACTCTGCTGGAGGCGCCAGACGACAGTGCGTTGGGTAAAAGGGATCGGGCCATTCTTGAGACCCTTTACGCAGCCGGTATCCGCGTAAGTGAGTTGGTTGGTATGTCGCTGCACGATGTGGATTTTCGGCAAGGGTACGTTAGAGTATTCGGCAAAGGTTCCAAAGAGCGTATCGTGCCACTAGGGAAGCCGGCATGTCAAGCAATTGAACGTTATGTGAAGGAGGCACGGCCTTTGCTTCTGAAACCTGGCCATAGCAAAGAGAACGCCTTGTTCTTAAACAAGGCGGGGGGTCGTCTTTCCGATCGTAGCGTGAGGCGCTTGGTTGAGAAGTATGTACAGCAGGTATCCTTGCGTCGACAAGTCAGCCCCCACACCCTTCGGCACTCGTTTGCAACCCATATGTTGGAGAATGGTGCCGACTTGCGGAGCGTGCAGGAGCTACTTGGGCATGCTAACGTGTCAACAACACAACTGTATACCCATGTCACACGAGAGCGCTTAAAGACGGTCTACAAAGAAACCCATCCTCGGGCATAGGGGGTGTTACCATTGTTTTCAGCGACAACGATTGTTGCTATTCGCCGTGACAATCAGGTGGCTATGGCGGGCGATGGTCAGGTAACATTGGGAAATAGTACCATCGTCAAAGCGCGGGCTCATAAAGTGCGTCGGCTTTATCACGACCAAGTACTGGCCGGCTTCGCTGGCTCGGTGGCCGATGCTTTTGCTTTGTTTGACAAGTTTGAGGCCAGCTTAGAGCAGTATCGGGGTAATCTAGCTCGTGCCGTTGTTGAGTTGGCGAAGGAGTGGCGTACTGATCGGGTGTTAAGACGTTTGGAAGCACAGCTGCTAGTGGCCGATCGCGAACATATTTTCCTTGTTTCCGGCTCGGGTGAGGTTATTGAGCCCGACGATGGCGTGGCAGCCATTGGGTCAGGGGGCAGTTTAGCGCTGGCAGCTGCACGGGCTTTACTGGCTTATTCCGACCTTACGGCCAGCCAGATTGCAGAACAGGCTCTGCATATTGCCGCCGACATCTGCGTTTACACCAATCATGAGATTTGTGTGGAGAAATTGGAGGCGAAGTGATAAGTGAACTTGGAGCCGCGTCAAGTTGTCGCCGAGTTAGACCGCTTTATTGTAGGACAGGCTGCGGCTAAAAGGGCATTAGCCATTGCGTTACGTAATCGGGTTCGCCGCAGTCAATTGCCGCCCGAGCAGCAGGCTGAGATTAGTCCTAAGAATATCATGTTGATTGGACCTACGGGAGTAGGTAAGACTGAGCTGGCTCGGAGGTTGGCAGCCCTTGTCAATGCGCCCTTTGTAAAAGTTGAGGCCACTAAGTACACCGAAGTAGGCTACGTTGGGCGCGATGTGGAGAGTATGGTGCGAGATCTGGTGGAGAATGCGGTGCGCACCATTAGACGGGAGAAGTCTCACGAGGTGGCTGACAAGGCTGAAGCTCGGGTAGAAGAGAGGATTTTGGGGGCCATGTTGCCCTCCCGGACGCCCAGTGGAAACCCCTTTGAAGCATGGTTGGGGATAAGGGAAGTAAGGCAACCCGAGGACAACGAAGAGAATGCATCCCGTAAGGCGCAAAAGGAGGATTTGCGGCGCCGCTTGCGAGCCAGAGAGTTAGAGGATCTGCTGATAGAGATTGAAGTTAGCGAGCGTCCCGCAGCCATGTTTGATATGTTTGCCAACACTGGCATGGGCGATTTGGCCAGCGGTATGCAGGAGATGTTAGGAAGCCTGTTGCCACAGAAGAAGAAAAGGCGGAAGGTGACGGTGCGGCAGGCCAGGGGTCTGCTGCTACAAGAAGAGATTGATAATCTTCTAGATACGGAGGAAATCGCCCGCTTAGCCATTGAGCGTAGCGAGCAGATGGGTATCATTTTTATAGATGAAATTGATAAAATCGCCGGCAAGTACGGCCATGGTCCGGATGTATCCCGGGAAGGAGTACAACGGGATATTCTGCCCATTGTCGAAGGCTCGACGGTTGCAACCAAATATGGGCCAGTGCGTACTGACTATATATTGTTTATTGCTGCCGGCGCTTTCCATGTTAGCAAACCTTCCGATTTGATTCCCGAGCTACAGGGGCGCTTTCCAATCCGAGTTGAGTTGGATAGTTTGGCAGAAGGGGATTTGGAGAGAATACTGGTAGAACCAGAGAATGCCCTTTTGTCACAGTATAAGAAACTAATGGCGACTGAAGGCATTAAGCTGGAGTTTACCGATGATGCGGTAAAAGAGATAGCTAGAATCGCCCATCACATCAACTCCACGACGGAAGACATTGGTGCTCGACGGTTACACACCGTAATGGAGCAAGTAATGGAAGAGATAGCATTCGATTCACACGGTTTTGGGGGTGATAAGATCTCCATTGATGCGGAGTATGTGCGCAAACGCCTGCAGAGTATCATGCGAAACGAAGATCTCAGTCGATATATCTTGTAAGTTCAAGGGGGTACATAGCCATGAGCAGTAAATTATTGGAGAATACTAGGCGATTGACACGCATTTTACAGCAGTCGGCTGGCGAAGCGGTACGTTTTACCGATGTGGCAAGGGTGTTTTCAGACGTGCTAAACGCCAATGTCTATATCCTCAATACTCGCGGCAAACTATTGGGTTATGCTCTTCGAGACGATTATGAGTGTGATATACTATCCCGTTACGTGCGTAGCGGTCGTTTCCCCAGTGAGTACAACAACCAGTTGATGGCTACCGACACACCCATCGTCAATTGCCGTGAATCGGATACTTGTGTCTTTGATAATGCTCCCTGCGAGTTTTCCGATAAGCTGGCTACGATTGTGCCAGTGATCGGGCGTGGGCAACGCTTGGGCACTTTGCTCTTAGCACGTTTCGATAACCCGTTGGATGATGCGGATCTGGCGTTGGCAGAGTTTGGTGCTGCCATCCTCGGTATGGAGATTCTGCGGGCCAAGAGTGATGAGCTGGAGGCGGAAGCAAGGGAGCGGGCGGTAGTCGAGATGGCTGTCGACGCCCTATCCTATTCGGAGTTGGAAGCCATCGAGCATATTATGCGGGAGCTGGGCGGTGAGACTGAAGGGCTGTTAGTGGCCAGCAAAGTGGCTGACCAGGCTGGTATTACCCGTTCGGTAATAGTCAACGCCCTGCGTAAACTAGAGAGCGCTGGTGTCATCGAATCCCGTTCTCTTGGTATGAAGGGTACTTTCATTCGTATTCTTAACGACAAGTTGATCGATCAAGTTTTCCGGCGCAACAAGTAAGAGTGGTGGTCAAAAAGGAGCTGGCTCGCATAATGCGGTGACAGCTCCTTTTCTTGTGCCTGTGTTGTGCATTTTTCGACGTGTTTTTCCGATCTAGCAAAAATAAAATGGTGAAGCTTAGCAAATTTACCAAGGAACAAGAAGGTTTTTGGCGGCTCTTGTCGAAACAGAATACCGGGGTAAATATTGGTGTTCATCTGGCCATATCGTTGAATGTTACATCTACGATGATGGCCTATTTTGCATTGTCAAAAAAGGGGGAATGCCTGGTGGACAAGGTTTCCACATCGGCGCTATTAGAGCGAGCGTTAGCTGCTGCCAGTTTGCGTCAGAAACTGCTCGCCAACAATCTAGCCAATGTAGGCACGCCCGGGTATAAGAGATTCGATCTAGCCATGAAGGCTGCTCTGCATCAAAATATGAACTCTCCTTTAGAAAACTCTATCTATCGTCAAGCGGGGACCAGTCTGCGGCTGGACGGAAACAACGTGGATGTGGAGCAAGAGATGACCTACGTGGCAGAGAATGAGGCTTACTTTAACGCGGTAGCCAACAGTCTCATCAAGCAGCTGGCCACGTTGCGCTACCTGATAACCGAAGGGAGGCGTTAGCCCATGTTAGGTATTTTTAATATCAGCGCTTCTGGACTAAGCGCCCAAAGGCTACGCATGGACATCATAGCCGATAACATTGCCAATGCCTCCACCGTGCGACCGCCGGGTGAGGAACCCTATCGTCGTCGCTATCCGGTGTTTGCTGCTAAGCAGGGCGACAGTTTTGCCGCTGCCCTCCAACGTTCTACGGAGAAGATAGGGCAGGGTGTGCGGGTGGTGGCTATTCTTGAGGATACCGTAACCCCAGGAGAGCTAGTTTATCAGCCCGAGCATCCTTATGCCGATGAGCAGGGCTACATCCGCATGCCAAACGTAAACATCATGCGGGAGATGGTGAACATGATCTCCGCTAGCCGTGCCTATGAGGCCAACGTTACTGCCCTTAATGCTACGAAAGCTATGGTAACCAAAGCATTGGAGATAGGTAGATAATCATGGAGATCAGAATACAGCCAATCAGGATTGCCAGCAGCTTAGAAACGGCAACGAAAACGAAAAGCAATGAAGGCGTGGGGTTTGGAGAATTGCTCAATGGCCTTATGCAACAGGCAGTTCGGCAGCAAACGATTGCTGATGATCTTAGCGCTCAATTGGCGTTAGGGGAGATTGATGACGTGGCAACGGTTATGATTGCCGCAGAAAAGGCAGCACTCTCTTGGCAATTGCTGCAGCAAGTACGCAATAAACTAGTGGAAGCTTATCAAGAGATCATGCGCATGCAGGTATGAGTTATGGTGCTGTGTGTTGCAGGGATTGGGGTGGCTAAATGAATATACCTGTTCAAATTTCAAGATTAACTGAAAAGTGGGAGCAACAGGCACCCCAGTGGCGTCAGCGCTTTACCTTTATTGCCGCTGTTTCCGTTCTTGTACTTATTGGATTACTATACATAGCCTTTCGGCCCAATTATGTGACCGTCTTTCACGGTTTGACTCTTGAAGACGCCGCTGCTGTGACGGCGGAGCTGGAATCTAGCCGTATTCCCACCAAGCTGGAAAATGCCGGAACGGCCATCGCGGTGCCTCGTAAGTACGCGGATCAGGCTCGTCTGACAGCAGCCGCAGCCGGTTTACCTCGCAGTGGCCGTGTGGGGTATGAACTCTTTAACAAGAGTAGCTTCAGTATGACGGAAAGCGAACGGGCCTTGCAGCAGCAGTTGCTGCTGGAAGAGCAACTGGCCTTGACTATAAAAAAGATTTCCAACATCCAAGACGCAGAAGTGAAACTGGCTTTACCCAAGGAGAACATTTTCCTTGATCCCAAACGGCAGACGGTGCCTACTGCGTCTGTCTGGATCAAATCTTCAACCCTTCTTGATGCTAGTCAGGTGGGCGGTCTTGTCCACTTGGTGTCGCGAGCTGTACCCAATCTGGATCCTGAGAATGTGACCGTAATCGATGCAGATGGGCGAGTTTTGAACTCGGGTAACGACCCGAATGGCGGCCTCAGTTATTCGGAGCAACAGAGCCGCCAACAGGCATTACAACTGGAGTTGGAAAGAAGTATTACCACCTTGCTGGGGCAGATTTTCGGGGAAGAAAATGTGGCGGTGCGCGTGGCTGCCGAGCTGGACTTCACTCAGCGGAGTACGGAAACAGTTCGCTTTGAAGCCCCTGGCGAGGGCGAAGAAGGCTTGATTCGGCAGATCGAAGAGTTGAGTGACTATTACAGTGGCGAAGGAACCAGCGGGGCAGCGCCTGGAACAGATACCAATCCCGGTGAAGTCACGCAATCACCGGCCGGTGGCTCTAGCAGCACTACCTCAGAGAAACGGCAGAGAAAAATCGCCTATGAGCTGGATGAAATCCGCGAGACGATTATCTATGCTCCGGGCGCTATCAAACGGTTATCGGTTTCTGTAATCGTTAATGAAACCAGCCGGGCGGTAGACACCGCCAAAGTGCAGGCGGCTGTGCAAGCCGCTGTAGGCTATGATGCGGCGCGAGACGACGTGGTGTCGGTACAAACCATGAGCTTTGCTAACCCGGAAACGCCACCGGTAGAAGCGGCACCACCTTGGTATCGTTCCATGGCAGTTCAGGTGGGTATTGGAGCGTTGCTGGCCCTCATAGCTTTGTTGGCGGTGCGTTCCATCAGCCGTCGTAGGCAGCAGGCATTGTTGCAAGAGCTGCAGATGGCTCAGGTAGCTGCAACTGTGGAGCCAGAACAAAAGGAAGAACTGGTCGAGCCGCCTGAAGATAAGGCGGAGAGCTTGCGGAAACATCTGGAGAGGGTGGCACGGCAGAAGCCGGAAGATTTTGCTTTCCTAATCCGAACCTGGCTGAACGAGGAGAGTCGATAACATGCGCTTCACCGGTTTATCTGGACGCCAAAAGGCAGCAGCCTTACTTATCGCTTTGGGCACGGAAGTGTCGGCTCAGGTCTTTAAGCATCTGAGCGAAGAAGAAATAGAAATATTGACTCTAGAGATCGCCAATACTCGTCGCATAACTCCTGAGGAGCGGCAAACGGTGCTGGAAGAGTTCTATCAAATGGCTCTGGCGCGCGACTACATTTCACAGGGTGGTATTGAGTACGCTCGCGATGTGCTGACTAAGGCCTTGGGAGACGACAAGGCCATCGATGTGATCAATCGTTTGACCGCGTCTTTACAAGTGAGGCCCTTTGAGTTTGTACGCAAGGCCGACCCGACACAGCTGCTGAATTATCTGCAGAGCGAGCACCCACAAACCATAGCTCTGATTCTATCCTTTTTGCCACCGGAGCAGGGAGCAGTCATTATCTCCTCTTTGCCACCGGAGGTACAAAGTGATATAGCTAAGCGTATTGCCTCAATGGAGCGCACGTCACCGGAGACAATCCGCGAGATCGAAAAGGTATTGGAGAAGAAGCTCTCCACTCTGGTGGGGCAAGACTTTACTGCCATCGATGGTTTGGAAACGGTGGTACAGATTCTCACCCGGGTTGACCGCGGTACCGAGCGTACCATTCTAGAGTCACTTGAGATGCAGAGTCCCGAGTTGGCTGAAGAAATCAAGAAACGCATGTTTACCTTTGATGATATTGTCCTGCTGGATACCCGTGCTATACAACGAGTTCTGCGGGAGGTTGACAATAAGGATCTGGCTCTTGCACTTAAGGTGGCCAATGAGAATGTCAGGCAGATCATCTTCGATAGCGTGTCCAAACGTTTTGCCGAGATGCTACAGGAAGACATGGAGTATATGGGGCCTGTACGTCTAAGAGACGTGGAAGAAGCTCAGCAGAAGATAGTGGCTATCATTCGTCGCTTGGAGGAAGCCAACGAGATTGTATATAGCCGTGGAGGTGACCAGGTAATTGTCTAAGGTGCTTAAAGCTGAACAGCTCACCATATCCGGCTTTTGGCGGCCCCAGCCTAAGGATTGCGCCACAGAACAGGGGAGCAACAATGTAGATTTGGCCCAGCGCAGGCGGAAGTTAGAAGAATACTTGCTCATGGTGCAAACCCAAGCCAGTCAAATACTGAGCGACGCCCGGGCAGAAGCCGACGCCATTTTGTCTCAGGCCCAAGCTGAGTTGGCTCGGCAGCAGGAGTTGGGTTACAAGGAAGGCTATGATGCTGGTCTTGCTGCAGGCCAGCAGGCGGCGAAGGCGGCTTGGGAGAGTAAGCTGCGCGATCTGGATTTGCTGAGACAAGAACTGGTAGCAAAAGACGCTAACCTCTTGCAGGAGGCAGAACAGGAGGCTCTAGCTCTAGCTCTGGCTATTGCCCAAAGAGTCATCAACTATAAACTGACCCGTGATGATGCCGTAGTGCAAGGGGCTTTGCGGCAAGTCTTGAGTATAGCTAAGGGATGTCGTGAGGCTTTGCTGTTGGTGGCGGAAGAAGATTTCCCCCATCTATGGGAGCAGCGTACCCAGTGGCAACACCTCTTGCCGGGAGTAAAGGAGTTTGATCTACAAGTAGACCCAACCCTTAGCAAAGGCGATCTGGTTGTGGAAACAAACCAGGGCTCCATCGATGCTCGGGTAGACACGGTTCTGGAGAGGCTGGCTGCCGAGTTCGGCCTGGAGCAAGAATGAATCTGGAGAGAGTTTGGCTGCGTAAGCTAGAGCAGTTTTGCCCCTACCGCTTGTTCGGAAAAGTAACTCGGATAGTGGGATTGACCATTGAGTCCAGTGGCCCCAAGGTTCAGGTCGGAGAGCTATGCCAGATTCGGCGTAGCGATGATTCGTGGGTACCAGCGGAAGTTGTGGGCTTTAGGGATGACAATGTCTTGCTCATGCCCCTTGGAAGCGCCGACGGTTTGGCCCCTGGATCTCTGGTGGAGGCTACTGGCCGACCACTGCAAGTGGCAGTGGGCAAGGAGCTTCTAGGGAGGGTTCTTGACGGTTTAGGCAATGTGTTGGACTCAGGCCCTCCAATAGTGGGCGAGGCCTCTTACCCTCTTATGGCCGCCCCACCCCATCCGTTAAGTCGGCCACGCATCAATCAGGTGTTGTCGACAGGAGTGCGGGCCATTGACAGTATGTTGACCGTCGGTAGTGGTCAGCGCCTCGGAATATTCGCGGGGAGCGGCGTGGGTAAGAGCACTCTGCTAGGAATGATTGCTCGCAACAGCGAGGCAGATGTTAATGTGATTGGTCTCATCGGAGAGCGCGGCCGCGAGGTTATGGAGTTTATTGAGAGGGACTTAGGACCCGAGGGCATGGCGCGCTCAGTGGTGGTGGTTGCCACATCAGATCAGCCGGCTTTGGTTCGTCTAAAGGGGGCCTTTGTTGCCACCGCCATTGCCGAGTACTTCCGCGATCAAGGGCAGAACGTCATGTTAATGGTGGATTCCTTGACCCGTTTTGCCATGGCTCAAAGGGAGGTAGGGTTATCTATAGGCGAACCACCTACTAGCCGTGGTTATACTCCTTCGGTCTTTTCGCTGTTGCCTCGTCTTCTTGAACGGAGTGGGCGGGCTGAGTTGGGTTCCATAACCGCCTTTTACACCGTATTGGTGGATGGCGATGACATGAACGAGCCGATTACTGATGCGGTGCGGGGCATTTTGGATGGGCATATTGTTCTTTCGCGGGATCTGGCCAATCGCGGCCATTATCCGGCCATTGATCCCTTGGCCAGTATTAGCCGTCTTTTTACCGAGTTGGCTCCCCAGGAACAGCTCAATGCGGCCAAGCAAGCACGACGACTACTGGCTGTATATAAGGACAATCAGGACCTCATCAATATTGGGGCTTACAAGAAGGGTGTTAACCCCGATATCGATGAAGCAATAGACAAGCTGCCAGCTATTAACGATGTGTTGCAGCAAGCAGCTACTGAAAAAGACAACTACGAACAGGCTGTGGCTGCACTCATTCGGGCAGTTGGGGGGTAGAAGGAATGGCGGTCTTTCAGTTCCGTTTGGCACAAGTTTTGCGCCTCCAACAGGCGGTAGAGGATATGGAAAAGCGAGAGTTGCAGCAACGATTGGCAGAACTGGCACGGGCGGAAGCGGCCCTAGCGCAAGCCCGGGCACAACGCAGCAGTTTCATAGGGCGCCTGCAGCAGGTGGAGGCCGCGGGTTTACAGGCGGCAGAGCTAAGTGTTTGGCGTCGTTGGCATCCGGTATTGGTCGTCTTGGAGGCGGAACGAGAGCAGGATACTCTGCAAGCCGAAGAAGCCGCCGATGAACAAAGGGAGCAGGTACTGCTGGCCCGTTTGGAGAGACGAACCTTGGAGCAACTGCAGAATAAGAAGAAAGAAGAATTCGTACGGACCCAAGAGCAGCTGCAGCAGGCGGCTCTAGATGAGTTGGCCGTGCACAGCTGGCCCAGTGGTGAACGCCTATGACAGAGAAGAAGAAAGTATCGCTTGGTCTTGTTTTTCTGCTGGTTTTTCTGATGGTAGGTATTGCTTCTGTTAGCACCATATTGGTGGGGCGAGCCCTCGGTTGGTGGGAGTACTCTGACTTGCCTCTGGTGGGGCGCTTTTTCCCCAGTCAAGAGTCGGGCGAGCAGGAGCCTGGAGAGGAAGAGGAACCCGATTACGCGGCCCAAATAGAGCTGTTGCAGCTAGAGATTCAGCAGCGGGAACAGCGCATTAGCGATCTGCAGGGTAGCTTGCGGCAACAGGAGAATCGTGTTGCCGAACTGCTGCAGGAGATCGAGGCCTTAGAAGCTCAGATTCTAGCCGAACGCCATGCTAAGGCTGATGACGAACTGGTGCGGACGGCCAAGATTTATCAGAATATGAGGGCGCAGGAGGCAGCACAGATTCTGGAACAGATGAGTGCCGAAGAAGTGAGGTCGATCTTGTATCTGATGCCGCCAGAAACGGCGGGAGCCATCTTAGGTAAGATGCAGCCTGAGAAGGCGGCCCAAATTGCATCGATACAAGTAAATAAATAGAAAGACTGGCTTGGGAAGGAGGTGATAGGATGATGTCGGTACAGGGAGCCATGACTGTGCTAGTGCAGGGCTCCTCCGCAAAACCTGGAAGCAGCCCAAATGCCTTAGCTGATTCTCCCGTATCCTTCGAGCAATTGCTGATGGAGTTAGTCGGTGGTACAGAAGCAAAGTCCCCCAGCGGAGAACTAGGCGACGAGGCACAACAACAGGTCCCTGCACAGGAAGAGCAGCAGGACCACTGGGCTAGCTTGAGCATGGGGGCTTTGGCTGCTATGTTGGCCCATACTATGGGAACGGATATACCCATAGCCACGAAGCAGGAGCATGACGCCAGTTCCGTTGTTAATGTATTGCAGCCCAGGCTGGATACCAAATCGCAGGCTGTTGGGGGAAACTCAAGGGTTTTCAGTACAATGACTCCCAAAGATAAACCTCAGCCATTGTTTCAGGCAGGTGTGGCCGCTACCAGCAGCAGCGAACTGGGCGCTCAAGTGGCGGGTGCGAGACAAGGAGCTTTATCTTCTGAGTTAGAGGCGCTAACCCAACTCCTACAGGAGCTGCAGATAAATGCTAGTGTCGCCACCAAAGCTCCCACACAACCTAAGGGGTGGGGGCAACTGGAGAGGTTTTGGGTGTTCAGAGGTAAGGAAACTCCCGTTGTCGTGGACGAGATAGCCCTCGGTGACTCGCCATCTGGATCGCCCGCGGAACAGGTGGGGAGAGTGCCTTCGTTAAGAGCCCTCGTTGCCCAACGCTCTGAGAGTAGAGAGATCCCATTGCTAGGGGAACGGGACGTTATTGCAGAAGCTGATGACCAGAAAATGTCGGAGCATCTGATCTTCCATTTGGGGTTAGATAGAGTAGTAGGCCAGGAGATGGAGCAAACTGGCACACCTGAGGTGATTTATCAGGCTCGGCCCGGCCAGCCATTACAACAACAGCTGGAGCAAGGATTGGGTGTGGGAGTGCGTCAGTTACGGATCTTTCGTTCCGAGGAAGGTCTAACAGTACGCATGCACCTTTATCCGGAAAGTCTGGGCGAAGTGCGCGTGGAGTTGAAGCTGGAAGGTAACGTACTGACCGCCCAGTTACGGACATATCAGCCTCAGGCTGCCGAAGCCCTGCGGCAAGAGTTGCCGCTGCTACGGGAGAACCTGATTAATCAGGGCTTTACCCAAGTCTTTCTGGGAGCTGAAACAGCTCAACAGTTCGACCATTGGGCGGGGCAGAGACAACAGCGTTTCCAAGAAGAGCACCAGCGTCGACCCCAGCGGGTAGGTATTGTTAGGAGCGAAGAGACAGAGGAGCCAATGTTGATGTCGATAATCAGCAGTCGCCTAGATTACAAACTATGAGCAAAGGAGGGATAGGATTGACGCAAGTATCGGCAACGAACAGCCGTGCTACTGGCACTTTCGCCCAGTCTGCAGTGACAAGGACGGACAACGATATGCTGGGTAAAGATGCTTTCTTTCGCCTTTTGGTTACCCAACTACGGCATCAGGATCCACTTTCTCCCATGGATGATCGAGAGTTCGTGGCCCAGATGGCCCAGTTTTCAGCCTTAGAGCAAATGCAAAGCCTGAACAGGCAGATGTTGCAGCTAAATGCCATGGCCATGCTGGGACAAGAGGTGCTGGTGTTGCCCAATAACGGTGAGGTGCCGGCCGCTGGTATTGTGGAGAGAGTAGTAACCTTTAGTGGCAAGGTGCAGGTGGTTGTTAACGGTCAGCTTTACCCGGTGGAGTGGGTTAATGCGGTTCAGCCGTTAACTGAGGAGGTACAGAATGGACCCCAGACTATCTAATCGGATCTATCCAACGCCGCGACCTATTGGAGCACCGGCGCCCGTTCAACGGCCAACAGGTAAGACTGGTAAGGCAAGTGCTCCCCAGGGATTCCAAAGTCTTCTGAATGCAGCACTGGCTGAGCAACAGCCATTACGGTTTTCCAAGCATGCTGCGGAGCGCATCCAGCAACGGCAGATTAGCCTTAGCCCTGAGGATTTAAGCCGTTTGCAGCAAGCGGTGGCAAGTGCGGCCAGCAAAGGGGCCCGTGATTCATTGATCCTTTTGAACCGCACCGCCTTCGTGGTCAACATTCCTAATCGCACTGTCATCACCGCGGTGGATGAGGAACACATGCGAGAGAATGTTTTCACCAACATCGACAGCGCAGTTATCTTAGACTAGGGCTGGACCTCTGAGAGGAAGCCCTCGCTAGGCCAACCGACAGCGGCCTAGATATTTAGTAAGAGGAGGTCATTATCTCGTGTTACGATCAATGTATGCCGGCGTGTCCGGTTTGCGTAATCATCAGACCCGCTTAGATGTTATCGGCAACAACATTGCTAACGTGAACACCATCGGCTTTAAGTCGAGCCGGGTTACCTTTAAGGACCTATTCAGTCAGACCCTACGAGCCGCCACCAGCGCCCACGGCGGGCGAGGCGGTTCCAACCCGGTCCAGGTTGGTTTGGGCATGACATTAGCTAGCATTGATACCGATCATGGTGACGGCAGTATTCAGTATACGGGCAAGGGGACCGATCTGGCCATTGAAGGTAGCGGATTCTTCATTATCCGGAATGGCAACACCCTGATGTACACTCGCGCAGGTAATTTCGACCTGGATGAAGAGGGCTACCTGGTGGTGCCGGGTACCGGTTATCGTGTGCAAGGGCTGGACCTGGCTTCGGGTGTAGAAGGTAAGCTAATCGACATCCGCGTTTCTACTGGAACAACCTTCAATCCGGTCGCTACTACTTACGTTGAGTTCGCTAATAACCTCAATGTGGAGACAGAACCTGGGGCAGAGATTTCAGCTCCTTTTGAAGTTTATGATTCTCTGGGCCGTATGCACACGGTTGTGATTACGTTTACAAGGGAGGCTGCACCCAACTCGTGGAGTTGGCAGATCTCCCCGCCAGCGGGTAGCTCAGGAGTATCGGGAGGATCTGGGGTACTTGTTTTTGATAGTAAAGGAGTGCTTTCAAGTCCTACAACAATGCCTACTATCACCATTGGGATGACGGGTACAGGGGCTGATCCTATAGAAATAACTCTTGATTTTAGCGCTGTGACGGGAGCTGCTGGTGAGACTTCTATTGCTATCGCGTATCGAGATGGCGCTCCTCAGGGTTCTCTACAGAGCTACTCCATTGACGGAGCTGGCAATATTGTGGGCGAGTTCTCCAACGGCATGATTCGGACCGTGGGGCAAATAGCCTTGGCCCGTTTCGCCAACCCGGCCGGCTTGATGAAGGTGGGCAATACCGCCTTTGTAGAATCCAACAACTCGGGGCTTAAGCAGATTGGACAAGCTGGCACCGCCGGTTTTGGTTCCATCGCTTCCAGTTCGTTGGAGATGTCTAACGTAGACCTCTCGCTGGAGTTTACTGAGATGATTGTTACCCAACGGGGCCTGCAGGCCAACTCGCGTATTATAACCACTTCTGATGAGGTCTTGCAGGAAGTTGTCAACCTGAAGCGCTAGTAGAGTTTGACTGAGGTGGGGAGCCTCCCGGCTCCCCCCACCGAACTAAAGGTAGTGGGAGGAGGGAGCCCATGATCAGTTTAACGCGTCTCAACGGTAGTAAGTTTTGGCTGAACGCAGAACTGATTGAGACGGTGGAGGCCACACCCGATGTGATTATTACCTTAACCAACGGGCACAAGTACGTTGTGCGAGAAACGGCTGAACAGGTGGTGGAGGCCGTATGGGAGTATCGCAATCGGGCTTTGCTCAGGGCAAGGGAGGAAGAACCGCATGGATTCTAGTCTGGTTGGTTTGTTAATAGGCTTTTTCTTAGTCTTCTATGCCATATTCTCTGGAGGCGACCTCCTCAGTTTCTGGGATTTTGACTCAGTTCTGATTACCATTGGTGGTACCCTCGGTGCGACCATCGCCGCATACCCTTGGAGTACTTTGAAGAATATCCCCAAGGTGTTGCGTAGCCTGCGGCCTAAGAACACTTTGGAACCAGAGGCGATCATTGGAGTCTTGGTGGGCTACGCAGAAAAGGCTCGGCGAGAAGGTTTACTGGCTCTAGAAGATGACATTGAGTCTATGGGAGAGCCATTTCTGCAGAAGGGGATCCAGTTAATCGTGGATGGCACCGATCCGGAGTTGGTGCGCAGCATATTGGAAACCGAGCTGAGCTTCATAGAAGATCGCCACAGTGCCAATGCGGGCGTGTTCGACACCATGGCCGCTTTGGCGCCAGGTTTTGGTATGCTGGGTACACTCATTGGTCTCATTCAGATGCTGCGTAACATAGATGACCCCTCTAGCATCGGGCCTGGTATGGCCGTGGCTCTGGTGACCACATTCTATGGGTCATTGATCTCCAACTTGATCTGTCAGCCCATTGCTAGTAAACTGCGCAGCAATAGCCGGTCCGAAGTGTTGTTGAAAGAAGTCATGATCGAGGGTGTCTTGTCGATCCAAGCAGGAGAAAACCCTCGTATCGTGGAAGAGAAACTGAAGGCCTTCTTGGCTGCATCGCGGAAGGCGGTAAGTCGACCTCAAGCTGGCGAGGTTTTCACGGTGGAAGGCAATGAGTAGACGCCGTAGACGCAGCAGCAACGATGTCCCAGCCACCGGAACTTGGCTAACCACCTATGGCGATTTGGTCACTTTGCTGTTGTGCTTCTTTGTACTGCTATTCGCCTTCTCTACCGTTGATGCGGTGAAGTTCAAGCAGGTGGCCATTTCACTGCAAGAAGCTTTGCGGGGTGTTCTTGTAGGAGGAACATCTATAGGTGAAATTGAGGAGCTGGATGATTACGAACTCGAGCAGTTATTGTTGCTAGATGCATATCGGGAGCTTGATAGCTATCTGGAGGAGGCCGGACTGAAGGGGGCAGTAGTAACCATATACGAAGAGAGGGGCCTAGTGGTGCGCTTTCTCGATACGGTTTTATTTGACCGGGCTAAAGCCGACTTGCGAACTGATGCCACAGGTGTCCTAGATAAGGTGGCAGAGGTGTTGAAAAAGGTGCCGAATCAGGTGGCTGTGGAGGGTCATACCGATAATTTGCCTATTCAGACTTGGGAGTTTCCTTCCAACTGGTGGTTATCAACAGCGAGGGCCAATCGGGTGGTGGAGTACTTTATCCACAAGCACAACATTGCTCCTGAACGACTCTCGGCTGTAGGTTATGGTGAGTACCGACCGATAGAGCCTAACGATACAGAAGCTAATCGGGCCCAGAATCGGCGGGTTGAGATAGTTATTAAGAAATCAACAGTGGGTGCGTTGGAGCCCCGCTAGGAGGTTTAGTATGGGCAACCGTTTATTGACGATCGTGCTGGCTGTGATGCTTGTGATTGTGTTGGCAGGCGGAGCCGCTGTCTACTTCTTAGTACTGGCACCGCGGATGGAAAACCCCATCGCCTATCCCATTCCAGAGGTTTTTGTGACCGACCTGGCCGATAGAGGACATATTCGAGTTGAAATCTACGTGGAACTGGCAGACAAACGTTATGTCAGTGATCTTGAGAAGAATCAGTTGGCTGTTGTAGACGCTGTCTATCGTGTTCTGCGCAGTAATACGCGAGAGAAGCTGAATGGGGCCGATGGTCAAGATCAGCTGCGTGCCGATTTGCTTTCAGCTTTGCAGGAAGTGGTAGGCCAGAATAGCCTGCGCAACTTGTATTTTAAGCAGATTGTTATAAATTAGCAGAATAACTGGCAGCAATGAGAAAGCGAGGTGCGTCAAATGGCGGAGATACTTTCCCAGAGTGAAATAGATGCTCTATTGGCAGCCTTAGATTCTGGTGAGTTGGATCCGGGGGATATAGAATCGGAAAGCGAAAGTCAGCGCATAAAACCCTACGACTTTCGCCGGCCGGAGAAGTTCACTAAGGAGCAGTTGCGAACTTTACAAATGCTGCACGAGAACTTCGCTCGCAGCCTAAGTACATACTTGGCAACCACCTTGCGCGCCTTGGTGGAAATCAAGGTGATGTCGGTGGAGCAGCTCACCTATTATGAGTTCACTCGTTCCTTGCCGCTTCTAACCATGTTAGCCATTTTCAATATTCCCGAATGGGAGGGGCGAGGGCTGCTAGAGTGCAACTTGGCTTTGGTTTTCACTATGTTGGACCGGATGCTGGGAGGGCCGGGCACCGCAAGTAGCGAAAACCGGTCTTTGACCGACATTGAGGAGGGCCTAGTCAGCCAATTGATGCGACAAATTACATCTCTCTATAAAGACGCTTGGCAAACGGTGGCCAATGTCCACTTTGATCTAGATACATTGGAGACTAATCCACTATTTGCTCAGATTGTCGGCCAGAATGAAACGGTGGCGTTAATTAACTTTGCGGCAAAGATTGGCAATACCGAAGGCATGTTGAATATCTGTTTGCCGCATATGGTGTTGGAACAGGTGATGGACAAGCTGACAACGCGGTCCTGGTATGCTGGGCAGACACGGAGTCATGATCCCAGCGTTACGAGGCGCCTGCGTCGATCCGTAGACCAGCTAATGGTTCCGTTGCGGGTAAATTTGGGGGAAGCGGTTATCTCTTTTGGCGATCTGCTTAATCTGCAGGTCGGAGATTGTATTCAACTGGATGCCAAGACTGATAGCTTGATGAAAGTCAAGGTTGGCACCGGAACCAAGTTCTTGGGTTCGGTGGGAAGAATTGGTAAGCAACTGGCAGTTAGAGTGGAGGCCGTACTGCACGGAGGTGAAAAAGATGGGGAGTAATATGTTAACACAGGAAGAAATTGATGCTCTGCTGAACGTATCGTTAGAAGCAAGTGGTGACGAGCAGGAGCGGGAAGTGCCCACCCTATCAGTTACGGAGAAGGATACTCTGGGTGAGATTGGGAACATTTCCATGGGGACCGCCGCCACCACCATGTCTATGCTGCTCAATCGCCGGGTACAGATTACCATTCCGCGTGTATCCATTACTACGCCTAGGGAAATCAGTGAAAAGAGCCCTATGCCCTTTATTGTTGTGGAAGTGTCCTACACGGAAGGTTTACAGGGGCGCAATCTGTTGGTCATGCGCACCCACGATGGGGCAGTGATTGCCGACTTGATGATGGGGCGGGACGGGATTAATCCGCAATCGGCCATTGACGATTTTGTACTAAGCGCCCTTTCTGAGGCCATGAACCAGATGATGGGGTCGGCTGCCACGTCTCTCTCCAACATGTTCAACCGTACCATCGTTATTTCTCCTCCGACGGCACGGGTAATCGATTTAGGCAATGAGCCCCTCGATTCCCAGCTAGACAGTGATGAGTTTCTGGTGAAGATCGCTTTCAGCATGACAGTTGAAGAACTCATTGACTCAGAAATCATGCTGTTGTTGAGGGTTGATTTCGCCAGGGAGATGCTACAGTTGCTAGCGCCTCAAATAGAGAGGGGAGGATCAGAAGCTGTGCCAATTGAGGCGCCAACCCCTGCTGCTCACTCTAAGCCTTCAGCTCCTGCTCCGGCTGCTGCAGCCAGTAGTGGGTCACACACTATCACTCGCCGGCCTACAAGCCAACCGGTAACGGTTCAAGCAGTAGAGTTTCAACCTATAGTGCCTGAATCAGCCACTGCCCAGACCGGGCCGGGAAACTTGCAATTGCTATTAGATGTTCCCCTGCAGTTGACGGTTGAACTGGGACGCACTGAAAAGACAGTAAAGGAAGTACTGGATTTAGTTCCTGGTTCCATTTTTGAGCTTGATCGAGTGGCAGGCGAGCCGGTAGATATCTATGTCAATGGTAAGTTGATTGCCAAGGGTGAAGTGGTCGTCATTGATGAGAACTTTGGCGTGCGGATCACCGATATCATCAGTGTAGTGGATAGCGTCACTAATCTGCAGTAGGCAAGAAGGAGGAAGTAGCACTTGAGTCACCGTGTTTTAGTAGTTGATGATGCGGCGTTTATGAGGATAAAGTGATCATTGTCCTCAATAAAAATCGCTCCATATGCAAGAAGGTTTGGGGAGGGTGTTGAGAAATGCCCCCTGTATTCAGACTAACTTGCAGGTAAGGCTGTGAAGCCGCCTCAGAGGCCATATGAGCGAGGCTGAAAGGCCATGACATGGTCCAATTGGATGATCAAAGATATTCTAAAAAAGAATGATTTTGAGGTCTGCGGAGAAGCGGAAGACGGACGCCAGGCCATCGAACGATATAAAGAGCTCAGGCCCGACTTGGTCACGATGGATATCACCATGCCCAAACTAGACGGGATCGCCGCTGTACGGGAAATAAAAAAGATTGATCCGGCAGCCAAGATTGTCATGTGCAGTGCCATGGGGCAGCAAGCAATGGTAGTAGAGGCAATTCAAGCGGGGGCCCTAGACTTTATCGTTAAGCCATTCCAGCATGACCGGGTGGTAGAGGCTTTACGTAAAGCTTTACGGTAGGAGAGAAAAATGGTTGGACTCCTAGTTACTCAGCAGTTCGCTCAAGCGGAACGGTGGGATAGTATTGCCTGGCAGATCATCAAATCCTTGATTGCCTTTGGCATAGTTGTCTATCTCGCTGTAATTGTCACCCGTCTCTGGGTAAAGAAGGGGGCCGGTATTCTTACCGGCCCTAAGCGACATTTGCAGTTACTGGAGCATTTGCCTCTAGGAGCAGGGAAGGCTCTGTGCTTAGTGCGGGTTAAGGATGAGGTTCTACTAGTATCCGTTACGGAAAAGGAAGTTGCGGTCTTGCAAGAGTTTGACATGTCGCCCGAGTTCGAAGCTCCAGCTGCTGTTTCAACTCCCAACTGGATAGAGGGATTATTATCTCAAGTTAAAGAGAAACTGCCTGCCGCCCGCAACCCTTCTGGTCAAGCTAATCCCTCGGTTGGCGAGAACTTCGCCCAGGAGTTGCGTCAGCGGCTAAATAAGCTGAAGGAACCCAGATCATGAGAAAAGGCCTTGTAGTATTGTTGATTATCATTCTTGGCTTCTTGCCGACAGAAACAGCAAGCGCTTTCGAGCCGGCAGTCGATTTTCGCTTGACAACGCCAGAGACACCGCAAGACGTGGTTGGCATGCTCAACATCTTCTTGCTCCTGACCGTGCTTAGTCTGGCACCCGCTATTTTAGTTTTGCTAACCTCCTTTACCCGGACTGTGATCGTGCTTTCCTTCACCCGCAATGCCCTAGCGACCCAACAAGTTCCTCCTAATCAGGTAATCGTAGGGCTGAGTCTGTTCCTGACCCTATTTATCATGGCTCCAGTTTTTGCTCAGATAAATGAGCAGGCTTTGCAGCCCTATTTGGCGGGTGAATTGACCTACGATGAAGCGCTTACGCTGGTACAAGGACCATTGCGGGAGTTTATGTTGGCTCATACCCGCGCCCATGATCTGGAACTCTTCATGGATATTAGTGGTGTGGAGGAAACGAACTTGGAGGAGGTACCAATACTAACCCTAATTCCAGCGTTCGTGATTAGCGAGTTGAAGACCGCGTTTCAAATGGGTTTTATAGTGTTTGTGCCCTTCTTGGTGATTGACATGATTATCGCTAGTACTCTGATGTCTATGGGCATGATGATGTTGCCCCCGGTGATGATTTCATTACCCTTTAAGATACTGCTGTTTGTATTAGTAGATGGCTGGCATTTGGTTGTGAAGTCCATATTACAGAGTTTCTAAGGGAGGTGCACTGGCAGTATGACGCCTGAGTATGTAATTGACCTAGGGCGCGAGGCGATAATGACATGCCTTCTGGTAGCCGGACCGTTGTTACTTAGTGGCCTGGCTATTGGCCTTTTAATAAGCATCTTACAAGCAGCCACGCAAATACAGGAGGCAACCCTGAGCTTTGTGCCCAAGATTTTGGCTGTCATGTTAGCCGCCCTGCTTTTGGCTCCCTGGATGATGACAGTATTGACTGACTTTGCCAGCCGTCTGTTTAGCAATTTGGCATCGGCTATTCGATAAGGATTCATCATAATGGTGTCTATTGTTGATCCCTTTCAGATCTATATAGTTGCCCTGATTCTTACCCGAACCACTGCTCTCATGGTTACAGCCCCCGTTTTCCGTGGGCGAAATGTACCGACCATGGTTAAGGCAGCTTTCGCTCTGCTACTGGCCCTGTTACTCAGGCCACTGGTTTCCTCGCCTGGCGGCTTACCAGTCACCATTTGGGGGTTAACTGGATTACTGGTGCGGGAGTTCTTGATAGGCGCCAGTATGGGCTACATGGTTCAACTCTTCTTCCAGGCAGTGGGGGTAGCGGGGCAGTTGATTGATACGGAGATGGGGTTCCATATGGCCAATGTGCTTGATCCCCTATCCGATAGCCAGCTACCCCTTGTTGGTAATCTCTTCTCCATGTTAAGCATTTTGCTTTACCTCAGTTTGCAGGGGCACTTACTGTTGTTAAGGGCTCTAGCGGAGAGCTACCAACTACTTCCTTTGGGTCGGTTTGGTCTCCCAGGGGACTTCTCCCTGCTGATAAATGCTTGTGCCCGTTTGCTTGCTCTTGCGGTACAGATAGCTTTGCCTGTGATAGGAGCCTCCATATTCACGAGCCTGATGTTTGGTATCATGGCCAAAGCGGTGCCCCAGATGAATGTGTTCATAGTGGGTATGCCCTTAAAGATAGTGCTTCTATCGATTGTGGTAGTTGTCGCTTTGCCGGGCCTGATCTATTTCATGGAACGAGGGCTAGGGGATGTTTTTCTGCAATTGGCGGATTGGTTAGCTAGTGGAGGGTTGCCATGATGGAGCTACGCTTTAATCTACAGCTATTCTCCAGCGAGAAGACTGAACCGGCCACCCCTCGACGACGACAAGAAGCCAGGCGTAAAGGTCAGGCTGCGCGGAGCAACGAGTTAAGCAGTGCATTTGTTCTGTTGGCGGCAGTGCTTTTCATCTTTCAGGTGATGCCCGCTTCCAGTGTGAACTTTCTGTCCTTTGCGCGTCATACGTGGCAGAATCTGTGGCACACGGATCTCAATCCGGCTACCGCCAGTCAATGGCTATGGCAAGCGGCCCTACAGACGGGGCAAGTTGTATTACCGCTATTTGGGGTGGTCTTTCTTGTAGCTCTTGTCAGTAGTACCTTGCAGGTGGGTTTCCTGCTTTCGGCCACACCTCTAACTCCTTCCTTGCAAAAGCTCAATCCTCTGGAGGGTCTCAAGCGACTGTTCAGCAAGAAGGCGCTGATAGAGTTACTCAAGTCTCTGCTGAAACTGGGTGGTGTGGCTATTATTGTTTACCAATCGGCGGCTTCCGCCCTCGGCTGGTCCATAAACAATATTGGTGCCGAAATGGGTTCCTCCTTGAGCGGCCTCTCACGCCTGGTGTACAGTACCACAATGCGGATAATCGCCTTCTTGTTGGCCGTCGGTTTGGCCGATTACGTCTACCAGCGTTTTGAGTTCAACAAGAGTCTGCGTATGACGAAACAGGAGATCAAAGAAGAATACCGTCAGACGGAGGGCGACCCGCAACTTAGGGCTCGCATTCGGGAGAAGCAGCGTCTTTTGGCTAGACGTCGTATGATGCATGATGTGCCAAAAGCAGATGTGGTAATCGTAAACCCGGTCCACTTGGCCATTGCTCTGAAGTATGACCCGCAGGAAGCGGCAGCCCCAATGGTACTGGCCAAAGGGCAAGGCCATTTGGCACGCAAGATTAAGGAAATCGCCCGCGAACATCGGATTGCAATCATAGAAAATAAGCCATTGGCCCAAACATTGTTTGCCGCCGTTGAAGTAGGGGACGAAATTCCACCCCAATTCTACCAGGCGGTGGCGGAGATTCTTGCCTTTGTCTACAGTACGAGAAAGCATAGTGTTGGGCTGACAAGGAGATGACACGTTGAAAATAGCGGATATTTCAGTAGTTGTGATTGTAATTGTTGCCGTGCTGATGATGGTTATCCCGTTACCTGCATGGTTGTTGGACCTTCTCCTAGCACTGAATATCACCTTGTCACTGACTGTGTTGCTGGTAACCATGTTTACGCGGGGACCGTTGGAGTTTTCCATCTTTCCATCGTTGTTGTTATTGCTTACGCTTTTTCGTTTAGCACTAAACGTTTCTTCCACTCGCTTGATTTTGCTTCAGGGTAACGCAGGTGAGATAATTCACGCCTTCGGCGATTTCGTCGTCGGTGGCGACATGATCGTTGGTTTGATCGTGTTCTTGATCCTGGTTGTTATCCAGTTCGTAGTGATAACGAGAGGCGCCGAGCGCATAGCCGAGGTGGCGGCACGTTTTACCCTTGATGCCATGCCGGGCAAACAGATGAGCATCGATGCGGACCTAAATGCGGGGTTGCTAACTGAAGACGAGGCTAGAAAGCGGCGACAGGATGTGCAGCGGGAGGCCGACTTTTTTGGAGCTATGGATGGTGCCAGTAAGTTTGTAAAGGGAGACGCTATTGCTGGCATTATCATCACCCTCCTGAACCTAATCGGCGGTTTCGCCATCGGTACCCTACGAATGGGTTTGCCAGCGGCGGAAGCCATCCAAGAGTTCGCTCTCTTGACAGTCGGTGATGGTTTGGTGGCACAAATACCCTCCCTGCTGATTTCTACAGCTACTGGTATTCTAGTTACCCGTAGCGCCAGTGAGTCCAACTTAGGCTCTTCTGTGACCAGGCAGTTGTTTGCTACTCCCGAAGTCTTTACCATAGCCGGGGTGGTACTGCTGGGTTTGGCCCTGATGCCCGGGTTACCCCTGATACCTTTTGCCGCCTTGTCGGGCATATCCTTTTTTCTGGCTAACCGGAGTCGTCAACGTTTTCTTCCTGAGCTTACGGCTCAGCATGCAGCCGGTGAAGTGGCCGCTACCACGGTTCGCGCGGAAACTGAGAGTGTAGCAGGTCTCCTGGCCGTCGATCCATTAGAAATCGAGTTGGGTTTTGGGCTGATAGCTTTAGCCGACGCCGCACAAGGCAGCGAGTTATCGGAACGGATTAACATGATCCGGCGCCAGTTCGCCCTAGATTTGGGGTTTATCGTTCCTACCATACGTATTCGCGATAACATCCAACTCAAACCCACAACCTATTTGATAAAAGTTAAAGGTGTTCCTGTTGGCCAAGGAGATCTGCTTCTAGATCAT
The DNA here is from genome assembly GCA_029781045.1 of Bacillota bacterium. Lineage (GTDB taxonomy): Bacteria > Bacillota > UBA994 > UBA5500 > UBA5500 > UBA5500. The sequence continues at coordinate 163,120 of JAKOXL010000024.1, forward strand.
TTGCTAGCCATGAATCCTGGGTCGGCTGTAGACAGCATTGAGGGATTGGCCACTACCGAGCCAGCCTTCGGTCTGCCTGCCTGGTGGATTCGCGAAAGTGAACGGGAAAGGGCGGAGTTGCTGGGTTATACCGTGGTGGATCCGGCCACCGTGTTGGCCACGCACCTAACTGAGCTTATTCGCCAGTATGCCCCCGAGCTATTGGGGCGGCAAGAAGTGCAACAACTCTTGGATGGGGTCAAAGAGTATGCTCCGGCGGTTGTGGAGGAGGTAGTACCCTCGATACTTACTATAGGCCAGGTGCAGAAGGTGTTAGCCAATCTGCTACATGAGGGAGTGCCTATAAGGGATCTGGTAACGATTCTGGAGACCTTAGGTGATTACGGATTGATAACCAAGGACGTGGACCTGTTAACCGAGTATGTAAGGCAAGCCTTAGGTCGAGTTATCGTGCGTCAGTATGTGGAGCCAGGTGAACCTCTACAAGTGATCACTCTCCACCTAGAATTGGAACAGATGATTCTTGAATCGGTTCAGAAAACGGAGGGCGGTAATTACATCAATATGGATCCGGCTGTTCTGGAGCAACTAATTGCCAGTGTAAGTAAGGAAGCTATGCGACTGACCAACCAAGGTAAGACCCCTATTGTGTTGACCGCGCCTCTAGTGCGTCTATACTTCAAGCGCTTGATGGAGCGGGCCTTCTCCCGGTTAGTGGTCCTATCTTATAACGAGTTGGAACCTTCGCAAGAAGTTCAGGCCGTCGGTGTGGTGAGGGTGTGAGATGAGAATTAAACGTTTTTTGGCTGCTTCTCTACAGGAAGCGAAAGATCAGATTCTGCGTGAGTTGGGTGAAGATGCGGTTATATTAAGTTCTCGTCAGGTAAGGAGACCGGGAATATGGGGTTGGTTAGGCTTCTCTCAAGTGGAGGTTACGGCTGCTGCTGATACCCCAGTCGCAGCCGATCTTACCCCTGCCCCTCCCAGCCCCGAGAGTTCGACAACTAGCCTGCCTTGGCAGAGCCTGCAGCAAGATTTGGCTGAAACGAAACGCATGTTGGAAGTCGTGGCAAAACGATTGCAGAATTCTCAGGGACAGACCAGCTATCCGGAGGCCCTGTCCACTTATTACAGTCATCTGCAAGCCAGTGGGTTAGCCGAAGATCTGCTGATAGGTTTATGTGAAGACCTATTAGGACGCCTGTCGACAGAGGAACTGAGGGAGGAGCACGTTGTTGCCAAAGTGGGTTCACAGTTGTTGTCTTCGCGCATAGCGCGCTACACAGAGCCATCGGCAGCTAAGCCGCGAGTTATCTGTTTGGTGGGCCCTACAGGTGTTGGCAAGACCACGACTATAGCGAAACTGGCCGCCAATGCGGTGCTACGTCACAAACAACGGGCAGCCTTAGTCACTTTTGATACATACCGTATTGCTGCTGTGGATCAACTGCGTACCTACGGAGAAATACTGGGTGCTCCGGTGGAGGTGGTGCTTACTCCTGCAGACATGCGGCAGAAGATCGAGTCTTTACAGGCCTTTGATGTCATTTTTGTAGATAGCGTGGGCCGCAGTCAGCAGAATATGATGCAGCTTTCGGAAGTGAAGGCCTTCTTAGACGCGGTAAAAGCTGATGAAGTCTTCTTAACAATTAGTTCCACCACTCAGTACGAGGTAATGCAAGAGATAGTAGAAAGCTATCAGGCGGCCAAGCCTACGGCTTTGGTTTTTACCAAATTAGATGAGGCCCGGCGCCTCGGTCCCGTTATGAACTTGCTTCTGACAACCGGCCTACCGGTGGCCTATATGACCAATGGTCAGGATGTGCCAGACGATCTGATGCAACTGGGGCCAGAGCAATTAGTGCCGTTGCTCTTAGGGGATAGACAGGCATGAGAGACCAAGCGGAACGACTACGTACCCTGGTAAGCAATGCAGGAATTCAACAACGGTTGAGCGAAAGTACAAGCAAGACGCGAGTTATCAGCATTACCAGCGGTAAGGGCGGTGTAGGCAAGACTACCTTGGCTGTCAACTTAGCGCTGGCAGCGCAGAAGTCTGGGTTGTCCACCGTTCTCTTTGATGCCGATCTTGGTCTAGCAAATGTCGATATTGTGCTGGGTATCTTCCCTCGCTACAATCTCATCCACGTTTTGAGGGGAGAAAAAACGCTTAAGGAAGTAGTGTGTGAGGGGCCAGAAGGTCTTCGGCTGGTGTCTGGTGGCTCTGGATGGGCAGAGCTAGCCAACTTAACAAAAGTACAGCTGGGACGTTTCATCGCGGGCTTGGCTGAGTTGGACAATACCAGTGACTTGATCCTTATCGACACTGGCGCGGGACTGTCAGAGAGTGTGCTCAGCTTCTTGCAGGCATCACAAGAAATTGTCGTGGTCACGACCCCGGAGCCCACAGCCATAACCGATGCCTATGCGGTGATCAAGCAGGTTGGTAAAGATAAGAGCAAGTGCGTGCACGTGGTGGTCAATCGAGCCAATAGCCAGTGGGAAGCAGAGGAAGTCTTTGGCAAGATCGCGACTACAGCCAATCGTTTTCTGCAGTTGGACCTGAACTTTGCTGGTTGGGTGCCGGACGACAGTCTGGTTACCAAGACGATTATCCGCCAACAGCCCATCGTTTTACAGTATCCCAATAGCTCCGTGGCGTCAGCTGTATGGCGCCTCAGGGCCTCACTGTTCGCTAGTCTTCCTGATGCTATTCCTTTGCCCGCTGAAACCGGTTTACGGTCCTTCTTCTCGCGTCTAACCCGATTCTTAGGAGGTTAGGGGGGTGTCTGTGTCTCATTTCAACTTGCGTGAACGGCTAACCATTGGCCAGAGGCTACATGTTACTTGGAGAAACCGGGTCTATTCTAGTCTACTCCTCGACATCGGCAGCACCTATTTGGATATTGGTGTTATTCAGTCCTTGGGGGAGCAGATTCATCTTTCTCCAGGTGCTGAAGTGACCATTGGCTTTGGCATCCCTGAAAGCGGGTATTATCGTTTCCAGACCACCGTTTTGGCTGAAATAGCTCAACCAGGGCCGGCGGTTCGTATAGCTTATCCAACGCAGGTAGAGCGAGTACAACAGCGCCGCCATTATCGTCTTCCTGTGTTGCTGACGTTCAGTTTCCGTGTGCTAAACGATCTCAAGTCTCACCGCTCTTTTATAACTCATCAGGGTACCACAGTAGATATCAGCGGCGGAGGAATGCAGTTTGTCTCCCAGGAAGATCTGAGATTCGGTGATAAGCTGGAGATCGATTTGCCTGCAGTGTTAGGCCTCACTGCTGGCATTATAGCTACAGTGTTGCGAACTACTGACAACTTTGACGGTACCTATCAGGCCAGTGTTCAATTTGAGAATCTCGATAGGCAACAGGAGGAAGCCATTATTCGCTTTATTTTTCAAGAACAGGTGCGCCGGCGCCGCATGCAACAGTGACTTGTTAGGAGGGGACAGATATGGGCGAAAGAAGCGATTTGGTACGAGCGTTGATCGTTGATGACTCGGCCTTTATGCGACGTCTGGTAACAGACATTTTGGAGTCATCGGGTAAAATCAAAGTGGTCGGAATTGCTCGTAACGGTGTGGATGCGGTGACCAAGAACCAGCGCCTATTACCCGATGTAATCACTCTCGACGTGGAAATGCCGGAAATGGACGGCCTAAGGGCTTTGACTGAGATTATGCGCACCCGTCCGGTGCCGGTTGTAATGCTAAGCTCCCTCACGCAATCGGGGGCGCGGGAAACCATCGAGGCCCTGTCTCGGGGAGCTGTTGACTTCATTGGTAAGCCCAGCTCTCCACAAGAAGTCTTGGATAGTCATTTGCAGCAAGAGATAGTAGATAAAGTCCTTTATGCTGCTAGGGTTGAAGTTGCCAAGTTAACCCCTTTCACTTTTCCTCCGACAGTAGCCCCAGATAGAAGGGAGCCTCCAGCAAGAAAGCAACCGCCAGCGATTTGCAGTGGAGAGGAGATAAATCTGGTGGCTATAGGCACCTCTACTGGTGGGCCACGGGCGCTTCACAAAGTGATGGAGCAACTAAAACCCGATGGCAAAACGGCCTATTTGGTGGTACAACACATGCCTAAAGGTTTCACCCGCTCATTGGCTGAGCGTTTGAACAGTATTTCAGAACTAGAAGTCAATGAAGCCACAGAGGGGCCAATCGAGCCCGACCATGTTTATATTGCTCCCGGTGATTACCATTTAACTGCCCAGGTGGTTAACGGTAGACCCCATATATGCTTAACCCAGACAGAACCGGTCAATGGCCATCGACCGGCTGTGGACGTGCTCTTCCACTCTCTGGCGGTTCGACCTGGTTTGTGCCGGGTAGCTGTGGTTCTCACAGGCATGGGTTCGGATGGGGCTAAGGGGTTGGCTGCCCTTAAGGCTACCGGTGCCTATACCATAGCTGAAGATGCGTCAACGGCCGTTATCTTTGGTATGCCGAGGGCAGCGATTATGACCGGTGCCGTTGACCGGGTTGCTGCTTTACCACAAGTAGCGGAGGCCATTGCGTTTGGTCTAGCAGGAGGAAGGGAGTGCTGAACCGATGGAAATGTCCCAATACCTAGAGATATTCATAGAGGAAGCGAGAGAGCATATTCAGGCTCTAAATGCCAGCCTCTTGCGGTTGGAACAGAACCCCACCGATAAGGACGTGGTCGGTGAGCTTTTCCGTTCCGCCCATACTTTGAAGGGTATGGCGGCCACAATGGGCTTCAGTAAGACCGCTGAACTGACCCATCGGATGGAGAGTTCGTTAGATTTGGTCCGGCAGGGTGTTCTTACTCCTAATAGCACCTTTATTACGGCTCTGTTGCATGCAGTGGATGCTCTCGAAGAGCTGGTGGAGAGCGCAGCCAGTGGGCAAGAGGATGCCGGTATTGCTATTGCGCATTTGGTTGCCGCCTTACCCACCGATGCTGAGCAAGGTGCGGCAGTAGGAGTTGCCGCGCAGGAAGTGGCAGCAACTGCTGTTAGCGAGCTGAATCCTTCCGCATTGGCGGTTCTGAAGGAAGCCGTTAGCCAGGGGATGGAAGGGTACCGTTTAGATGTGCGCCTGGCGTCCGATGCTCTGCTCAAATCAGCCCGTGCCTATATGGTTTTTCAACGATTAGAGCAACATGGGGAGATCATCCAATCGGAGCCAAGTGTTCCTGATCTAGAAGCGGAACGTTTTGGGGACCACTTCTCCGTCTGGTTGGTTTCTGCTGCCCCCAGTTCTCTTCTACAAGAGGAGATTGAAAATATAGCCGATGTTCGTTCAGTAGTGATTACTCCTCTAAATGAAGGTTCGGCTGCTTCCGGCTCTTCTGACCCCAGCTCCGATATGGTACCACGACTACGTACGGGGAAAAGCGTTCGTGTCGATATTAGTCGTTTAGATCGTCTGATGAACCTGGTTAGTGAGCTGGTGATTATACGTACACGTATGACCCAGATCAGTAGAGATCTGGATCACCGTGCCCTGGCGGATTCTACGGCCACCCTAAATAGGATCCTTCTAGAGTTGCAGGATGAGGTTATGCAAGTACGTATGGTGGCTGTGGAGCAGATTTTTAGTCGTTTCCCCCGTATGGTTCGCGATCTGAGCCAACAGTTGGGCAAAGATGTGGATTTCCAGATTTCCGGTCAGGAGACCGAGTTGGATCGCACTATAGTTGATGAGATAGGCGATCCCCTGGTCCATTTGTTACGTAATGCTTTGGATCATGGCATAGAACCGGTGGCTGAACGAGTTAGACTGGGCAAGCCAGCAAAAGCGAGAGTTCAGCTATCCGCCTATCATCGAGGTGATTCGGTTTTCATCGAAGTACAGGATGATGGCCGAGGTATTGATGTGGCCAAGATTAAGCAAAAAGCGGTGGAGCGGGGGTTAATTAGTAGTGAAGAGGCCAATTCCATGGATGACGAGGCCGCTCTCAAACTGATTTTCCAACCGGGATTCAGTATGGCTAAGCAAGTAACCGATATATCGGGCCGAGGGGTAGGCCTTGACGTGGTTGCCAGCAAGATTGCCAGTCTGGGTGGCCGTACTTCGGTACACACCGAATTGGGAAAAGGTAGTGTGTTCACTATCGTCTTGCCACTAACCCTGGCGATCATGGCAACGCTGCAAGTGAAAGTTGATGCTGAGCGTTACGCCATACCGTTGAGTGTAGTAGATCAGACTGCCCTGCTCAAGCGATCAGAATTGGATGTGATCGAGCATAGATTGGCCATGTCTTACCGGGGCCAGACCATCCCAGTGGTAGATTTACGTAAGGCCTTGGCCGTGCCTTATACCACCCCTCCGGCGGACGATGTTTACGTAGTAGTGGTCTATCGTGGTCGCAGGCTCTTGGGTCTAATGGTGGACGAATTGTTGGGACAGGAGGAAGTGGTAGTCAAACCACTCGGACGTTTTGTAGATAGAAGTCCAGGCATTAGTGGAGCTACCATTTTAGGTGACGGTAGTATTGCTCTAATTCTGGACGTTATGTCCATAGTGTGAGGAGGTAGTTAGGATGAGCGTGGCAGCCCAAGTCCATTTGGAGGAAGAACGCTTTGTTGTGTTTCGGTTAGCTGGAGAAGACTACGCGATACCTATTGCAGGTGTACATACGGTGGAGAAAATAATTCCCATTACCCGTGTACCTAGGGCTCCTGAGTTTGTTGATGGCGTAATCAACCTGCGAGGAGAAGTGGTTCCGGTCATCAATCTGCGGCGTCGTCTCGATTTACCGCCAGCAGAAGATACCAGCAATGCCCATATTGTGGTGGCTTTAGCAGGGGAGCAGTTGGTGGGGCTAATAGTTGATGAAATCAGTCATGTGCTGAGCCTACCCTCCAATGCGATTCAAGCAGCCGATCAGGTTGTAGGGGAGGCCAATCGCAGCTTTCTCTTAGGCGTGGGCAAATGGGAGCAAGGTTTGATAATCATTCTTGATCTCGACCGTGTGGTGGATCCGGAGAGGTAAACAGATGTTTTCAACTTTGCAGATCGATGTGTTAAAGGAAATTAGTAATATTGGCTGTGGTAATGCGGCCACTGCCCTATCGAGAATGCTTGATAAGCGAATAGATATGGAGATTCCCAGCGTCAACGTTCTGCCACTGGCTCAGGCCCCCGACTTATTGGGCGGTGCGGAGAAGCTGGTAACCGGGGTCTTCTTTCAGGCCCTTGATGGGATGCCTTGTTCCATCCTCTGGCTACTGGAACAGGAGTCGGTTGGGAGATTACTTAGCTTGCTGTTTGGCATGGATGTACATAGCGAACCGCCCTATTCCCCCCTTGAACAATCGGCCCTGATGGAAGTTGGGAACATCTTAAGTAGCTCCTACCTGGGCGCCCTCAGCAGTTTTACCGGCCTAAATTTCCAACTGTCGGTACCCGCTTTGGCCAGCGATATGGCAGGTGCTATTCTCGACGTAGCTTTGATGCAGTTGGGCAGCTATTCCAATTACGTTCTGGTGATTAAGAACAGTCTACGTGAAGGCGATAAGTCGGTGGAGGCCAGTTTTCTTCTTATCCCCGATCTTGAGCTTATTCAGAAGATCTTCTCCGCGCTCGGGGTAGCTGAATGAAGAAGCGTGTATTACAAGTAGGCATGGCCCAATTTGCGGTGGGACAAGGCGAGGATGTGCTTAAGACCCTAGGTTTGGGGTCGTGTGTGGGGATCTGCCTCTATGATCCTGCCATGCACTTAGGGGGGCTTGTACATATTATGTTGCCAGAGATGTCTCAGTATCAGGATAAGAGTACTGAGGCCAAATATGCCGATACCGGGGTACGTTTGCTTGTTCGCGAGATGCAACGTATAGGGGCCAACCCCAGCCGCTTGCGGGCCAAGTTGGCTGGCGGGGCTCAGATGTTTACCTTTTCAGGACAGAGTGAAATCATGCGTATCGGTGAGAGGAATGTGGCCGCCTCCCATAAGGCTCTCCAGGAACTGCAAATCCCAGTTGTGGCGGAACACACTGGTGGTAACTACGGGCGTACCATAGAGTTTTACTGTAACGGAGGGGCTTTAGAAGTGCGAACCATTGGTCACGGGACCTTCACCATTTAGGAGGTGCGAAAGTGGCAAGCTCGGCAGCCGAGTTGCTGTGGCAGGCTTACCGGCAAGCAGATGGGGCCGCTAGGCTTGCACTTATTGAACACTATCTGCCCTTAGTTAAGCGGGTATGTGGGCGTATTAGTCTTAATCTGCCTCAATACGTGGATCCGGGTGATTTGGAGAGTGCTGGTGTGCTCGGTCTCATGGATGCCATTAACAACTATTGCCCCGAGCGGGGTGTTAAGTTTGAAACCTACGCGGTAACCCGCATTAAAGGGGCGATTATTGATAGTCTGCGCCAGATAGACTTCGTGCCCCGTACGGTCCGACAGAAGGCAAAGCGACTGCAGGAAACCATTCAAGCGTTGCAGTCCAAACTGGGAAGAAGTCCGGCGGAAGGGGAGTTGGCTACAGAACTTGGGATTAGCGTGGGAGAACTGCAAAAGTGGTTGCTGGATGTGCAGGCAATAACGGTTCTGTCGCTCAATGCTCCATTAGACAGTGAAGAGGAAGGAGGCGACTTGACAAGTCTGCTAGTAGCCGATTCCAGCAGTGATCCAGTCAATTTGTTACTGGAAGAAGAACGGGTTGGGGAGTTGGCGGACGCTATTGGTCATCTTAGCCAGCGGGAGCAGCTTTTGCTGAGCCTCTATTACAACGAAGGGCTTACCCTCAAAGAGATTGGGCAGGTATTGGGGATTAGTGAATCGCGAGTGAGCCAGATTCATACTGCTATTGTATTGAAACTGCGAGCCAAATTGACGTAAGGAGGCATGATTATGGCGCTAGCGGAAAGAGAGTATCAAGGCCGTGGTTTTCGCATAGTTGTGGGAGAGCAGCGAGTAGCGATCGTAGTAGATCCAATGGTTAGCGCCTCCATACCGGTTACTCTGGAAGAAGTGCGGACCTTTTTCGCCCAACAGGGCTGGCCATGGCAAACGGTGGATGTACGGGAAGTTGAGGCTGCCTTGACAGAAAGTAATGGGCAACCCCATGCTATAGTGGATAACCTGGCAGAGATTAGGACTGATGCCCGGCTGCAAACTAGAGTTAGTCAAGACGGTATGCGTGTGATAGCGCGGATTATCCCTGCCATCTGGGGGGAACCGGTTTCTAAGGCCACCGTTCTTCGGCAGCTTTCCGAACTAGGCGTGACCTATGGCGTGAAAGAGGAGACCATAGAACAGATGGTGCGGCAGCAATCGTTGGACCAGGAGTGGGTAATCGCGCAAGGGCGTCCCGCCGAAAAGGGGGCCAATGCCCGGTTAGTATATGAGCCGGCCCTGCAGAGAACTGGCGGTAAGCCAACTTTCTTACCAGACGGCCGCGTAGACTTTCGCGAGCTAAACAAAATTGTGGTTGTTTCCCAAGGTCAACTCTTGGCCACCCGTATCCCTCCGACAGCAGGAATGCCTGGCCGTAATGTCTTTGGAGAGGAACTACCGGCTGTACCCGGACGGGACTTGATCTGGCCCTTGGGGAAAGGCGTAAAAGTGGAGAATGATAGACTGATAGCTACTGTGGATGGTCAAGTGGTGTTAAAATCGGGCCGGATAAACGTGCTGCCAGTCTATGAGATTCCGGGAGATGTGGATTATTCAGTAGGAAATGTCCGCTTCAATGGTAATGTGCAGATTAGAGGTTCAGTGAAGCCTGGCTTTACTATACAAGCGGAGGGAGACGTGAAGATCTCCGGTGGTGTTGATAGCGCAACCATTATCTGCGGAGGGACCTTGACGGTCGGAGGAGGGATTCAAGGGCAAGGTCGCGGAGAAGTAAAGGTTGAAGGGGACATCTACTGTCGATTCATCGAAAACTGTAAAGCTACAGCTGCTGGTTCTATTGTGGTGGGAGAAGATATTATGCACAGTCAGGTTTTTGCTGGCCGCTCCATACAAGTGGGTGGAAGGAAAGGATTGATTGTGGGTGGGGTGATACGAGCCACCGATAGCATTGAGTGTAAGGTATTGGGTGCTTCTTTAGGCACGCCCACCACTGTGGAAGTGGGTGTGAACCCGTCCCTTTTTGAACAGTATGGGCAACTGATGACGGCTATGAGCAAGATAGAAAGTGAGCTGTTGCGACTCAAGCAAGGAATCGACCGTCTGGAGCAGCTGCAGGCGACCGTGGGTTCTTTGCCACCTAGTCGACAAGAGTTGCTCGATCAACTGACTAGAGCCTATAACCAGCGCTCGCAGGAGCTGGGCAATATCGCTTGGCAGCTGGCGCAACAGGAGCAGGCCATGTCGGCTATTAAGAATGCTTATGTAAAAGTTGGTGACACCGTGTATTCCGGTGTTAAAGTTACTATCGGCAAATCTGTTTATCATGTCCGAGAAGAAAAACGGGGCGGTACCTTCAAGCTACACGAAGGAGATGTGGTTTTCAGATCCCACTAGTAAGGGGTGGTTCTTTTGTCCATTCGACCGATTGACCCCCAGTCTATTCTGCATAAGGCCAGCGAAGCCCAAAGGATTGCGGCCGCTGCCCGGGGACAGCCTAATCCGCAACAGCATCACTTTTTGCAAGAACTGCAACAGCAGAGTGTGCGAAGACAGCAAATGGTACGCCAGACCGATGAGTCAGAGGCCAACAAGATGGAAGCCGATGAGCGAGCCAAGCAGCAACAGCAGAGACAAGAGCAGCGACAAGACAGGAGACAGAAGAAGGGGCCTCTCCATGGTGAGTTGGATCGGGATCGTGGCACACGGATAGATATTAAGGTGTAGAGGTGACAGCAAATGTGGTTGTGGGTTCTAGCAGCCGGCTTATTTGCGCTTGCCGCGCTGCTATTTTTCTTCCTATACCGCAGGGCTAAGCTGGCTCTAGAGTACTGGAGTAATCCGGCTAATGCGCTTACCGTTGATGGTGTGGCGGTTCTCATACAAGAACTGGAGTCGGCGGGAGATGCTATTGTAGAGCGTCTGGAGTCCAAACAGCGGGAAGTTGATCAAGTGTTGAAACTGCTAGATGCCAAGTTGGAGCTGTTGCAGGCAGCCATTGCCCTGAAGAATAGTCCTATGGTGGAGCAGCCAGAAGTTGGAGTTGCTGCCAGTGCTGAAACCGCAGATTTGGGCGAGAAGCAAAAGCTGGTTCTGCATTGGCGAGACCAGGGATTGAGTGCGGTGGAAATAGCACGTCAGACGGAGCTGAAGCTTGATGAAGTGCGTTTGATCCTGAGGCTTTTCGGCGAGCAGTAATTAAGGCGAGGGACTTAGGGGAATACTCCCCATTAAAATGAGGAAATGGGAAGTCTTGCTTGCCGCTACTAGCTTGTGGTATACTTCCAGATGGTGCTTAACACACACGCCCTAAGACCGTGGAAGGGGTGCCTACTGCTCAGCGGGTTCTTCCATGGGATGAAAGGTGCGGAGGCCATTAACCAAAGGGAGGAGGTGAACACAGCCATGGCAGTCGTTTCAATGAAACAATTATTAGAGGCTGGCGTTCATTTTGGTCATCAGACGAGGCGTTGGAATCCAAAAATGGCGCCCTATATCTTTACGGAGCGCAACGGTATTTACATCATCGACTTGCAGAAGACCGTGCGCAAGATTGATGAAGCCTATAACTTTGTGAAAGAGCTAGTCGCTTCTGGCAAGACTATTCTTTTTGTCGGTACTAAGAAGCAAGCTCAGGAAGCAGTGCAAGAAGAAGCAGAACGTTGCGGCATGTTTTATGTCAATCAGCGCTGGCTAGGTGGTACTCTGACCAATTTCCAGACCATCCAGCGTCGTATTGCTCGCTTGCACGAACTAGTACGGATGGAAGAAGAGGGCATGTTTGAGGTCTTGCCTAAGAAGGAAGTCATCGCCCTTCGCCATGAGATGGAGAAGTTGGAGAAGTTCCTGGGCGGCATCAAGAATATGCGCGAGCTTCCCGGTGCACTATTCATCGTTGATCCTCGTAAAGAGAGGATTGCAGTTGCTGAAGCCCGCAAACTGGGAATCCCCATTGTGGCCATCGTTGATACCAACTGTGATCCCGATGAGATCGACGTCATCATTCCTGGTAATGATGATGCTATTCGCGCCGTGAGACTACTCTGTGCTACAATTGCCGATGCGGTAATTGAGGCTAATCAGGGAGAGCAAATGGCCGAATGATCGCCGATAGAAGGGTAAGGGTGAAAGGGTAATTGCCCTTGCATGCTTACCCTTTTTGCAACTGTATACTATAGATTATGAGGAGGGAAAACATGGCTGAGATCACTGCGGCGTTAGTGAAGGAGTTGCGCGAGCGTACCGGTGCTGGCATGATGGATTGCAAGCGGGCCCTAGTCGAGAAAAATGGTGATTTGGAAGCTGCAGTCGAGTATCTACGTGAAAAAGGTCTGGCAGCTGCTGCTAAGAAGGCGGGGCGTATTGCCTCGGAAGGTATAGTAGATGCCTACATTCACGCCGGCGGCAAGATCGGAGTACTTATTGAGGTCAATTGCGAAACCGACTTCGTGGCCAAGACTGATGAGTTTAAACAATTGGTGCGCGATCTGGCAATGCACATTGCCGCCAATAACCCTACTTATGTTTCCAAAGAACAGATTCCCGCGGAAGTGGTTGAAAAAGAGCGCGAGATCTTGCGGGCTCAGGCTTTGAATGAAGGCAAGCCTGAGAAGATTGTGGATAAAATGGTAGAAGGTCGCATGGAGAAGTTCTATGCGGATGTCTGCCTACTTAACCAGCCTTTCGTTCGTGATCCAGACATAACAGTAGGCGAGTTGATCACCAGCAAGATTGCTACGATCGGTGAGAACATTAGTGTACGCCGCTTTGAGCGATATGTTCTCGGTGAAGGTTTGGAAAAGCGAGTACAAGATCTTGCTGCCGAAGTGGCTGCCTTACAAAAATAGTTTGTTGATGTTGCAAAAAAGGAGCACTACGGTGTTCCTTTTTTTGCGAGGATAACAGGAATTACATTAGTTGCAGGCGAAATAGTAGGACGGAGGTATTGCTATGGATAGGCCGAAGTATAGACGTATCGTGCTAAAGCTGAGTGGGGAGGCCCTGGCGGGGGAGAAGGGGTTTGGTATTGACGCCCTAGTGGTGCAGGACATCGCCAAGCAGGTGCAGGAAGTAGTTGAAATGGGGGTACAAGTTGCCATCGTGGTCGGCGGAGGCAATATTTGGCGCGGTGTCGCTGGCAGCGCTAGCGGTATTGACCGTACTACTGCTGACTACATGGGGATGTTGGCAACCGTGTTGAACGCCCTGGCCTTACAGGATGCTTTGGAAAAACTAGGCGTGCCTACTCGTGTGCAGACAGCCATAGAAATGCGGGAGGTGGCTGAACCCTACATTAGGCGTCGGGCAACAACCCATCTTGACCGCGGTCGGGTAGTTATTTTCGCCGCTGGTACGGGAAATCCTTATTTTACAACTGATACAACAGCGGCTTTGCGCGCTGCCGAGATTGACGCCGATGTCATCTTATTGGCTAAAGGAACCGTTAATGGGGTCTATGAAGCCGACCCGAAGGAGTTCCCAGATGCCAAGATGTTTAAACGCTTAACCTATCTTGAAGTATTGCAGCGTGGCCTGAAAGTTATGGATGCTACCGCCACATCTCTTTGCATGGATAACGGGATTCCTTTAATCGTCTTTGGCTTGGCTACCCATGGCAATATTCGACGCGCTTTGCTTGGTGAAGATATTGGAACATATGTTGGGGGTGAAAGCTAACCATGATGCAAGATTTATTGCAAGACGCAAGTGAGAAGATGAGCAAGAGTATAGCAGCCTTGCAAAAGGATTTGGCCGCTTTGCGCGCAGGCAGGGCGACGCCTGCATTACTAGATAAGGTCCTGGTGGAGTATTACGGTGTACCTACCCCTGTTGCGCAGATGGCATCCATTAGCGTGCCTGAGCCACGTACCCTTGTGATTCAGCCTTGGGATAAGGGGACCGTAAAAGATATTGAAAAGGCAATATTAAAATCGGACCTAGGCTTGACACCCATTTCTGATGGAACAGTTATACGCCTGCCTATCCCACAAATGACCGAAGAGCGCCGTCTGGAGCTGGTTAAGACTGTGCGCAAGAAGGGCGAGGAATGTAAAGTGGCTATTCGCAATGTGCGGCGCGATGTCAATGATATGCTGAAAGAGTTAGAGAAGAACAAAGAAATCTCGGAAGATGATCTTAAACGTGGGCAGGATGAAGTACAGAAACTGACGGATAAGCATGTAAAGCAGGTTGACGATGTTATTGCTGCTAAAGAAAAGGAGATCTTGGAAGTATAGATGAACTCTCACCATCTCCTGGGGTTGACTGTGCCGCAGGCCGCCACCTATTTGCGATCACAAGGTCTGGAGCTGCAGGTGGAAGTGACAGGTCAGAAGGGGGATAACCCGGAGCAGGCAAGGGTAGTGCGGGTTGCCCTAACGGGAGAGAAGTATAGGCTTACCGTTGTGTATCCGCCCTCATTACGGTTACAATCATGATGTAGGGTGCCCCCTGCTTTCTCAGGGGGCCATTTGTTATGGAAGGTGGTTGGTATGGGCTCAAGGGCTGCGGCTAGACTCCCTAAACACATAGCAATAGTAATGGATGGCAATGGACGATGGGCTAAGGCCCGGGGTTTGCCCCGCCAAGTAGGGCATCGACAAGGTGCGGAAAACATGAGGACCATCATCCAAGCTTGTCTCGATTTGGGGATACGATATCTAACCCTATATGCATTCTCCACCGAAAACTGGAAGAGGCCCTCTGCGGAAGTGGATTATCTCATGAGCCTGCCTGGGCAGTTCTATGAACGGGAAAGGCACTTGCTGCACGAGCACCGGATAAGAGTTCTGATTATAGGCGATGTAGATGGATTGCCAGCTGCCACGCGAGAAGTGGTGTTGCGCATGCAGGAGGAAACCAAGGATTACAGTGCCCTTACTCTCTGCTTGGCCTTCAATTACGGAGGGAGGGCCGAACTGGCAAGGGCAGCCCAAATCTTAGCCAGGAAGTGGCAAGCAGGGGAGCTGGCCAGTATAACGGAAGCCGATGTGGCTGATGCCCTGTATACGCGAGGGTTACCAGATCCCGATTTGGTGATCCGTTGTGGAAACGAAATGCGCATCAGCAACTTCTTGCTTTGGCAATCTGCCTATGCCGAATTATACTTCTCACCAAAGCTGTGGCCCGATTTCAGCAAGCGTGACCTAGAATTAGCGATAGAAGACTTTGCTAAGCGGGATCGGCGATTTGGTGGGGTAGAAAATGTTTAGAAAGACTCGAGAGGAAGAGCGATGATGGTATGGCAGCGAATAGGAAGTGCTTTGATTGCTGCTCCGTTGGTACTGTGGGCTGTCTACGTGGGCGGCGTACCCTTTATGGTCTTGCTTATGGCTATGGCCCTCATAGCATGGTATGAAGTGCAAGCGATGCAACCCGAGGCTGATCAGTTAATTGCCTGTCTAGGCTATTTGTTATTGCTCCTGGTTATCTACACCGGTTGGCGTTGGCAGGATAACCTGGTGCCTATTTTTACTGCTGCCCTTTTCATATTGCTGGCGACACTGCTTTGGCGCTACGACGCAAATCGATGGCCGCTGGTAACCCATGCTGTTACGGCTTTCTGCTACCTCAGCTTCCCCTTAGTATACTTGCTCAAACTGGGCAGCCTATCTGCCGGGTGGCGCTGGATCGTGCTGTTGCTTGCCTGCGTTTGGTCTTATGATTCTTTTGCTTTTTTTATCGGTTGTGCTTTCGGAAAGCATCGTCCCTGGCCCCGTATCTCTCCTAAGAAGTCACTGGAAGGAGTACTTGGTGGCCTTATTGGCTGCATGTTCGTAGCTGTACTTGCCTTTTGTGTTTTGTTTCCCCATTTGGGGATTCGTCAGCAATTGGGGCTTGGGTTACCCTTCGGCTTGATTGTGGGTGTGCTGGCTCAAACTGGCGACCTCTTTGAATCGGCCCTTAAGAGAACATTTGCCGTAAAAGACTCGGGACGTTTCTTACCTGGCCATGGTGGCTTGTTGGACCGAATCGACTCGGTTTTGTTTGCAACTCCTTTTGTCTATTATTTCCTAATGACATTCATGCTTTAGTTGAAGGAGGCCTACTGTGAGTAAGCGCGTAGCAGTGCTCGGTAGCACCGGTTCGGTGGGCCGACAAGCTTTGGAAGTAGCAGAGCACCTGGGATTGTCGATAGTGGGGCTGGCGGCTGGTAGGAATGCCCATCTCTTGGCGGAACAGGTGGAAAAGTATCGCCCCCAGTGGGCTGTGTTAGCTGAGGGGGAATCCTTTACCGCCCCGGCCTGCACGGAGGTGGCTTACGGTCCAGAGGCCCTTGCCCATTTCTCCCGTTGGCATCAGGCGGATATAGTTATTGCGGCCATAGCGGGAGTAGCTGGTCTTGTACCTACATGGAATGCGATTCTCAGTGGTACTACGGTGGCTTTAGCCAATAAGGAATCGCTGGTGACGGCGGGAGAATTGATAATGCAAGCGACCTCCACTGCTGGTGCTACCGTTATTCCTATTGATAGTGAGCACTCAGCTATCTGGCAGTGTCTGCAAGGCGTGGAGAGGCAGCATGTATATCGTCTCTTGCTCACTGCTTCGGGAGGACCATTCCGCTCATGGGATCGCTCTCGCCTAACTCAGGTGACCATTGGCGATGCTTTGGCCCACCCTACCTGGAAAATGGGCAGGAAGATTACCATTGATTCCGCAACCCTGATGAACAAGGGTTTGGAGGTAATAGAAGCCCACTGGTTGTTTGGGGTATCATATAATAATATAGAAGTGGTAATACATCCCGAGAGTATAGTCCATTCTATGGTAGAGCTAACTGATGGTTCGATTCTGGCCCAACTCTCCTTGCCGGATATGAGGCTGCCGATCCAATTAGCCCTTACCTACCCGACACGCGTGGAATCGTCTGTACCCAGGCTGAATTTGAGCCAGTTGAGGCAGCTGACCTTTGCCGACCCGAGGCTCGACGACTTTCCTTGTTTGAACCTGGCTATAGAGGCCGGACGGGCTGGCCGAAGTTATCCTATCGTGCTAAATGCTGCCAATGAGGTGGCGGTCGAGGCCTTTTTGTCAGCTCGTATAGGCTTCATGGATATTCCTCGTGTAGTGCGGCAGACCTTGGAGGCCCATAATCCCGTTCAAGTGACAGACATTGATACGGTACTGGAGATTGATCTGGAGGCACGGGAGAGCGCTAAGGGGTATATTGGCAATTAAGACCATCAACATGCATAGATTTAGTGCATAGAAGCGGGCAAAGTTGGCAAGAACCCACATTAGGTAGGTGATTAAATGACGGTTTTTGTAGCGCTCCTGATTATCGGTGTGCTGGTTATAGCCCATGAGTTGGGGCATTTTCTGGCAGCAAAGGCCAACGGTATTTTGGTTCTGGAGTTTGCTGTGGGAATGGGGCCCGTCTTGTTTTCACGTCAATTCGGTGAGACGCGATATTCCTTGCGGTTACTACCTATTGGTGGGTTTGCTCGTATGGCTGGGGACGAAGGCGAAGGGGAAGATACTTATGTTCCAGAGCATCGACGTTTCGATAAGAAACCCATTCTTGCTCGCGCGTTGGTGAGCGCAGGTGGCCCGCTGGCTAATTTCTTGGTGGCGGTATTGCTCTTCGCCATTGTTTTCATGTTTGTGGGGGTTCCGTCTTCGGCTCCCTTGATAGGGTCGGTTAAGCCAGACTGGCCGGCCGCTGCTGCTGGCCTGATGGTTGGCGATCGGGTGCTCAGTATTAGTGGGGTCCCAGTGGAAGATTGGCAAGACGTGCAAACTGAGATTGTAGCTCGCCCCGAGCAACAGCTGACAATTGTGGTGGAGCGGAACGGGGAGACCCTTTCTGTGCAGGTAACTCCACGCATCGAAGAAACCAGTGGTCGCGCCCAGATAGGCATAGGGCCCAGTATTCAACGTTTTAGTTTCTTAGGATCAATTAGCATGGGGTGGCAAGAGACCGTCTGGTTTACCCGCCAGATCGTGCAGTTGTTGGGAAGTATGATAACTGGTAAGATTCCCGCGGAAGGAGCTGGCCCCATCGGGCTGATTGTCATGGTAGGTCAAGTGGCCGCTACGGGTGTGGTGAACCTGTTGACTTTTGCAGCGATTATCAGTATCCAGTTTGGACTCTTTAACTTATTGCCAGTTCCCGCACTGGATGGTAGTCGTTTGGTCTTTCTGGCTATTGAAGCCATAAGAGGTAGGCCGATTGAGCCAGAGAAGGAGAACTTCGTCCATTTTGTGGGCTTTGTATTACTGATGACCTTCATGGTTTTCATCACCTTTAAAGATCTACAGAGACTTAACATCTTTTAGAAATGAGGAAGATCTACATGGGGGAACGCCGAACCAAACCGGTGGCGATTGGGAGTGTGATTATCGGCGGTAGTAATCCGGTGGCCCTGCAATCCATGACCAACACTGATACCCGGGATGTGGAGGCTACGCTACGGCAGGTACAAGAGTTGGTTGAGGCCGGTTGCGACTTGGTACGGGTATCTGTACCGGATAAGGAAGCGGTGGAGGCTTTTGGCCGCTTGGTGCGCGCTGCCCCGTGTCCACTCATTGCCGATGTGCATTTTGATTATCGCTTAGCCATTGGTGCCCTGCGGCAAGGTGCCAGCAAGGTGCGAATAAACCCAGGGAATATCGGTGACTGGGAGCGTGTGGATGCCATCATTGCTGCCGCTAAAGAACGGGACGCGGCCATTCGTATAGGTGTGAACGGCGGCTCCCTACCGAAACACATTTTGGCCAAGTATGGCAAACCTAGTGCCGAGGCACTGGTTGCAGCCGGATTGGAATATCTAGACCGCTTCTTGGCCGCCGACTTTGACCGTCTAGTTTTCTCTTTTAAGTCCAGTAGTGTTCCTAACACTATTCAAGCCTATCGACTGGCCGCCAGTAAGTTAGAGTGGCCACTACATGTGGGGGTAACCGAGGCCGGAACCAAGTGGCGTGGTACTATTCACTCCTGTGTCGGCATTGGCACACTGCTGGCGGAGAACATAGGTGATACCATTCGGGTATCGCTGACCAGCAATCCAGTGGAAGAGGTGAAGGTTGGATTAGAGATATTGCGAGCGCTGGACTTGCGAGCTTCTGGTATAAGTGTCACTTCCTGTCCTACCTGTGCCCGTACTCCGGAGGATCTGATTGGTCTGGCAGAACGTTTTGAGCAGATGGTATCTGGTATGGCGGGACAAGCTCGTGTGGCGATAATGGGCTGCGCTGTTAATGGCCCTGGTGAAGCCAGGGAGGCGGACCTGGGCTTGGCATTGGGACCCGGGAAAGCTTTGCTTTTTGTCGGCGGTGAAATAGTGGAAACGGTGCCGATTGAACAGGCACTTCAACGCCTTTATGATGAGGTAGTCCGTTTCCTCAACAGAAGAAGGGAATAGTATAGGGGGTATTTTGGATGCGTACAATCGCAATTATACCCGCGTATAACGAGGAGAAAACCGTTACCAGTATTGTGGAGGCAGCTATTGGGTCCCGCTATGTCGACGAGGTTTATGTGGTTAATGATGGTTCGGAAGATAGGACAAGCCAGGTGGCAAGGGATGCTGGAGCCACGGTCATTGAAATGGGCCAAAATCGAGGTAAGGGTGCTGCCTTGCAAATGGGGCTACAGTCAACCGCCAGCGATATCATTGTGTTTCTCGATGCGGATTTGATTGGGCTAAGAGCTGAGCATGTGGATTCCCTTGTAGTCCCTGTACTGCAGGGGGAAGTAGATATGACTCTAGGAGTGTTTGAAGGTGGGCGCCGCTCAACGGATCTGGCGCAAAAGATAACGCCCTTCCTCACGGGGCAGAGGGCAGTCAAACGCCATATACTGCAACAGATCCCCAATTTTGAGGAGTTAGGTTTCGGTGTGGAAGTGGCTTTAACTCGTTATGTTAAAGCCCATGCGATACCTTATCGCGAGATAGTATTGCACGAAGTCTCCCAGGTGATGAAAGAGGAGAAGTTTGGCCTCATAGATGGGTTTTCCCGTCGTCTGCGGATGTACTGGGATATTGTTCGTACTTTAGCACAATAAGTACAGTTCAGTAGTTATTAACTTGCAGCTGATTAGGTTGTGTGGTAGAATGTTGCTGGCAGAGAGTGGGGTTTCCCACTCTCTGCATTTATCCAGTGAAAAATACTGTACCAAGCAAGGGGGCTTATCTAATGAAAAAGCCACAGAATCTGGATGCAATTGTTGCTGCCATTGAGCCAATCGTCACTGCCGGAGGTTACGACCTCATTGAAGTGGTTTGGGGAACACCGTTTAACCGTCGTACGCTAACGGTGTTTGTAGATAAGCCAGGCGGTATCTTGGTAGATGAATGCCGATCTCTATCCCGCCAGATTGGGGACCTTTTGGAAGAAAGGGATCTCGTAAAGGGGAGTTATGTATTAGAAGTGTCTTCCCCGGGGGCTGAAAGACCGCTAAAGGACCTTAAAGACTATGAACGCTTTGCGGGACGCTATGCGCTGATATGCACTCGAGAGCCTCTACCAGAAACCGGGCGCGATCAAGTGTATGGTTACTTGCGAGGCTTAACCGATAGTGCAGTCAAGTTGGAAATAGCTGAAGATCGAATCATACATATCCCATTGAACCAGATTAGCAAGGCTAGATTGGCAATAAAGTTTTAGGAGGACGGATTGGCATGAATATGGATTTCATCCAAGCAATCCATGACTTGGCGGAAGAGCGGGGAATAGAAGAAGATGTGCTCTTTGAGGCAATAGAAGCCGCCATTAGTTCTGCTTATAAGCGCAACTTCGGCACGGCACAGAATATCAAAATTGATCTTGATCGCATTACAGGCGAGCTACACGTTTATTCTCAGTTACGAGTCGTGGAGGAAGCACAGGACCCGCTGTTGGAAATAAGCTTAGCTGATGCTAAAGCCATCAATCCCAACTATGAGTTAAATGATATAGTTCTGCAGGAAGTTACGCCTCGAGATTTCGGACGTATTGCCGCCCAAACGGCAAAGCAGGTAGTGGTACAAAGAATTCGTGAGGCGGAAAGGGTGCAGATCTACGATGAGTATACCAATCGCGAATCGGATATTATCACGGGTTTGATCTCGCACATAGAAGGACGGAATGTGTTTGTGGAGTTGAACAAGACAGAGGCCATTCTGTTACCAGCGGAGCAGGTGCCAGGAGAGGTTTATCGCCCGGGAGATCGTATCAAAGCCTACGTGTTGGAAGTGAAGCGAACGCCCAAGGGGCCCCAGATAATACTATCGCGAAGTCATCCTGGTCTCCTAAAGCGACTCTTAGAGTTAGAAGTGCCGGAGATTCATGACGGTATAGTTGAACTGAAAGGTCTAGCCCGTGAAGCCGGATCTCGTTCCAAGATTGCCGTTTATTCTCGTGACCCCAATATCGATGCCGTTGGTGCTTGTGTAGGCCCCCGGGGCTTGCGTATACAGGCAATAGTCAATGAGTTGAGGGGCGAAAAGATTGATGTAATCTCATATGATCCGGAGCCCGACCGATTTGTTGCCAATGCCCTCAGCCCTGCAAAAGTCACTTCTGTGACCATTGATGAGGCCAATAAAGTGGCCCACGTGGTTGTCCCAGACTATCAGTTGTCACTTGCCATCGGAAAAGAAGGGCAGAATGCCCGCTTGGCTGCCAAGCTCACCGGGTGGAAAATCGACATCAAGAGTGAAAGCCAACACACGGACTTGGAGCTGGAGGCTGATAGCCAGTGAGACCGCGACGTGTACCTGAAAGAATGTGTGTGGGTTGCAAGACCATGCGTCCCAAGCGGGAACTGTTGCGTGTCGTTCGTAGCCCAGAGGGAGAGGTCTTCTTGGATCCGACGGGGAAAAAGTCGGGGCGTGGCGCCTATGTATGCCCCAGTTTGGCCTGTCTAGAGGAGGCCTTGAAGAAGGGCCGCCTGAAGCAGGCATTGGAAGTTAACATAGGCGATGAAGTTGCGGAAGAGTTGCGCCGGGCAATTAGTAGACAAGATGGACGATAGGTTTCTACAATTCCTTGGTATTGCTTGGCGGGCCCGGGCCTTGGTGGCTGGCGAGTACCCGTGTTTAAGTGCAGTACGTGCGGGGCGGGGGTTGTTGTTGCTTTTGGCAGAGGACGCGTCCACTAATACGGTTTCGCGGCTGCAGGCGGCAGCTACCAGCCGAGGAATCCCATGGATCATAGTCAAGCGGAGCAAAGCCGCTTTAGGTCGAGCGATTGGGAGCAGTCAACGGGCTGCCCTAGTGGTAATCAACAAGAACTTTGCACAGAAACTGGAGGAGTTGGCGAGAGAGTAAAATGGGAGGTGGCTAGATGAGTAAAATCAGAATCTATGAGCTAGCTAAAGAACTAAATGTCCCAAGCAAGAAATTGGTTGATGCCTTGGCCGATCTTGATTTGAATGTGAAGAACCACATGAGTACAGTTGACAAAGTGGTGGCAGATATTATACGAGATGTATTGGCACCAAAACAGGAGCCCAAGAAAAAGGAACAGCAAGAATCAAAAGCACAGGAACCTTCGGCAAGTTCCCAGCTTGTGAGCAAAAAGGAGTCGGACGCAGAACAGATGACAGCGAAACTAGATGCAGGAGAACAACTTCATACCGATCATACCAAAACGCTAGAGCCTCTAGAGGAACTGCTGGAGATGGAAGAGGAGTACATTCACCCATCCCGTGGCAAAGACATAGAGCGCACTAAGCTACGCGGTCGTAGCAAGGAAGTCCGCGAGAAGCTAGGGGAGCGACGCCGACGCGAGCGGGGCAGTGATCAACAGGAATCCCGTACAAAACCAGTGCAACCAAGTAGAATCACCATTCCGCAAGAGGATATTGTCGTTTCTGAACTAGCCACATTACTCAAACGGCCGGCTACAGAGGTGATCCGTAAACTCATTGAGCTAGGTGTTATGGCAGCTGTCAATCAAAGCATCGATTCTGATACGGCTGCATTGGTAGCCAGTGAACTTGGATACGAAGTGGAGTTTGCGGCGCCGCCTGCACCCGAATATGACAGTCCCTTTGACATCCCGGTAGAACCCGATGATCCCAAAGACTTACAACCTAGGCCTCCAGTGGTTACTGTCATGGGCCATGTGGATCATGGTAAGACTAGCTTGCTAGATGCTATTCGTCATACTAAAGTTACGGCAGGTGAGGCCGGAGGCATCACCCAGCACATAGGTGCTTATCAGGTGGAAGTGATGGGCGAGCAAATCACCTTCTTGGACACCCCTGGTCATGAGGCTTTTACCTCCATGCGTGCCAGAGGTGCCAAAGCCACTGATATCGCCATCTTAGTGGTAGCCGCTGATGACGGTGTTATGCCGCAGACAATCGAAGCTATCAACCATGCTAAGGCAGCGGAGGTTCCAATCATAGTCGCTATTAATAAGATCGATCGCCCCCAAGCCAACCCCGATCGGGTAAAGCAACAGTTGACCGAGTATGGATTGATACCTGAAGAGTGGGGTGGCGATACCATCTGTGTTAACGTATCGGCCAAACAGCTGATTGGAGTTGATGATCTGTTAACCTCTATCCTAACCCTAGCCGAGATGATGGAGCTCAAGGCTAACCCTAATAAGCCGGCTCGTGGTCTAGTCATCGAGTCGAAGATTGATAAAGGGCGGGGGCCTGTAGCTACCGTACTTGTCCATGAGGGTACCTTACATGTGGGTGACGCCATTCTAGCCGGTATGGCCTATGGCCGCATTCGGGCTATGCATAATGACCAGGGTCGTAGGGTTAAGAAGGCAGGCCCTTCCGCCCCGGTGGAAGTGATTGGCCTATCCCAGGTGCCGGAAGCTGGGGAACCCTTCATGGTGCTTGAGGATGAAAAGGAAGCCCGGCGTTATGCGGAGTTGATGCAGAGTAAGAAGAGACAGAGTGAGCTGCAGACAGCGCCTCGGGCTTCACTGGACGAACTCTTCTCGCAGATCCAACAGGGTAGAGTAAAAGAGCTTCGCATTATTGTCAAGGCCGACGTCCAAGGTTCTATTGAGGCCCTTAGCCAATCCCTAGTCAAATTGAGTAATGAGGAAGTCGAAGTTAAGATTATCCATGCGGCTGTAGGAGCTGTTAACGAAAGCGACATCCTGTTGGCCACTGCTTCCGATGCCATTATAGTCGGCTTTAATGTGCGTCCCGATGCCAATGTGCGCAAGCTGGCGGAGCAGCAGAAGGTGGATATCCGCCTCTATCGCGTTATCTATGATGCCATCGAAGACGTGGAGAAAGCCATCAAGGGTCTACTGGCACCGGTCTATAAGGAAGTAGTCTTGGGTCAAGCAGAAGTGCGGCAGATCTTTAAGGTTAGCCGGGTTGGCACTATAGCAGGTAGCTATGTGACCGATGGAAAGATTGTGCGGGCTGTACGTGCTCGATTGATCCGCAATGGCATTATTGTACACGAGTCTCGTATTGAGTCACTGAAGCGATTTAAGGACGATGTGCGAGAAGTGGCTGCCGGTTACGAATGTGGCATTGGTTTGGAAGGCTTTAATGACATCAAGGAAGGCGACATTATCGAAGTGTTTGCCATGGAGGAAGTGCCAAAATAGAATCGTCCGATTAGGAGGATGTTTATGACTCAGTATCGTGCCGAAAGATTGCAGGGCCTTTTACAGAAGGAACTAAGCGATATTATCCATAGTTCCCTCAAAGACCCCCGGGTCGGTTTCGTTTCTGTGACCGCTGTCGAGGTTTCCAGAGACCTAAGACACGTGAAGGCTTTCGTTAGCGTTATGGGTAATCAGGGCGAGCAGGAAGAAACCGTGGCGGTCTTAAACAAAGCCGCCGATTATATACGTACTGAGATTGGAAAACGTGTTCGACTCCGACATACACCGGAAATCATTTTTCGTCTGGACAGATCAATTGAACATGGCACCCATATCAACGCTTTGTTACGCAGGCTGGAAGAGGAAGAAGGCGCTAAGCGAGGTCCTCAGGATGGCTAACCATAGTGATTTGCAGAAAGTTGCGGCTGCCTTGCAAGAGGCTGGCCGCCTGCTTTTGTTAGCCCATGTTTCCCCCGATGGCGACAGTCTTGGCTCTCTGCTGGCGCTTAGATATGTGTTGCTGCGCCACGGGAAACAGGTGGAGGTTTATGTGGAGGGCGGTGTCCCAGACCGCTATCGATTCTTGCCGGGCGCGGAGACGGTGATTGCCAGTCCCGGCCAGTTATCAGAGCTGCCTGCCACCGTGGTAGTGCTGGACTGTGGCGAATGGGAGCGGGTGGGGTTACAGGCTGAGCGTTTTGCTGGGCTACCGGTGGTGAACATTGACCACCACCGGACATCAAAGGGGCTGGGCATCGTCAACTATCTCGATAGCAGTGCCGCCGCCACCGGTCTTCTCCTTTTTCGTCTCTTTGCCTACTGGCAAGAGGATCTGGATCCTGCTCTAGCCACCTGTTTATACACGGCTATCGCGGGAGATACCGGATTCTTCCGCTATAGTAACACAACGGCTGAAGTGCATCAGGTGACGGCTAAGTTACTGGCCGCTGGCGCTGAACAAGCTTTGGTATATGAGAACTTGGAGGCCCGTTCCTGGTCCCATTTGAAAGCCTTGGGGCTTGTTCTAGAGCGTCTAGCTAGCTTCGCCCTGGGAAAAGGTGCCTACAGTTACTTGACGGCTGCCGACCTGGGTCGTTTTGGTATTTCTGTGGCCGACGCCGACGGATTTGTCAATTATCCTCGTTTGCTGATGGGCGTTCAGGTGGCGGCCTTTCTTATAGAGGTAGAGGCTGACACCTATAAAGTCAGTCTACGGTCTCGGGAACCGGTAGACGTCAGCGCTGTGGCTGCCCTATTGGGCGGTGGTGGACACGCTAGGGCCGCTGGCTGCACCATAAAGGGAAACATCGAACAATGTATGAGGCAACTGGAAGCGGCCATACATGAGGTGTCAAACGTAAAATGTTGCATGGGTTCATAAACCTCTTGAAACCACCAGGAATGACTTCGCACGCGGCTGTCAGCAAAATGCGTAAAATGCTGGGAACTAAGGCCATAGGCCACGGGGGCACGCTGGATCCCGCCGCCACTGGGGTATTACCTTTGGCCGTAGGACAAGCCACTCGTCTTCTGGAGTATCTGGTGGAGCAAGATAAGACATATGTCGGTGAAGTAACCTTCGGTATCGCTACAGATACCCTGGACCAGGAAGGGCAAGTAGTCTGGCGGGCTCCTGAGCCACCGAGTATCGACTTGGCTCAAATAGAGGCAGTTCTTGCATCTATGCTAGGCCCGAGAGAACAAGTCCCACCTACCTATTCGGCCATCAAGTATCAAGGGCGGCCCTTGTATGAGTACGCGAGGGCTGGTAGAATTGTTCAGGTGCCAGCAAGGCCAATAGTCATTTACTCCCTCTCAGTAAGAGATTTTAGGGCCGATCCATGGCCTAGGCTACTTTTCCATGTGCGTTGCTCGAAAGGGACCTATGTGCGTAGTTTGGCGCAAGCAATTGCGGAAGAATTGGGAACTCAAGGAACTCTAACCTTTCTGCTGCGGGAACAAGTGGGCGATTTTTCTGTACAAAATGCTGTAACGCTTGAGGAGATTCAAGAGGCGGCAGGTAGGGGTAATATCTACCAATATCTGCAGCCATTGGCCCTCGCTCTCAAGGGATGGCCCCAAGTTAGCTTGGAGCCGAGCATTGCCCGTCGTTTCTTGCAGGGGCAACGCATCAAACTGGCATCCGGAGTGGACGAGGGGCTGGTTGCTGTGTATCAAAGAGCCCACCTGCTCGGAGTGGGTTTGCTAAAGCAGGGCGTTCTGGCACCTCAGAAGGTATTAGCGAAGTGGGAGGAACTAGCGGAGCATGATCATCACACAAGACTTTGACTCCTTACCCCAGAGGCCCAGGATTTTTGCTCTTGGCAATTTTGATGGTGTGCACCGGGGGCATCAAGCCCTCTTATCACTTGCGGTAGAATTGGCTCGCCAGCAGCAGGGTATGGCTGTAGCTATGGGCTTTTGCCCTCACCCTCTTACTGTATTTGGACAAAGGGTTGAGACGATTACCACGGAAAGAGTTAAACAGCGTCTCTTGGCCAGCCTAGGTTTGGATGCATATTTCGCCCTACCTTTTAACCGAGAGGTGGCCCAGATGTCGCCCGATGATTTTATTCAGCAAGTCTTAATAGAGCAGGCGAAGGTAGCAGCCGTAGTGGTTGGTTTTAACTATAGCTTTGGGCGCAGGGCTGCAGGTACTCCCGAGTATTTGCAACAGGTTCTAGGAGCGCAAGGTATTGCCGTGCACGTGATACCTCCTGTTATCTATGATGGAGCACCAGTTAGCAGTAGCCGCATTCGCCAAAGTTTGCGCGATGGAGATTTGGTTACGGTAGAGGCTCTGCTAGGACGTCCTTTCAGTATTACTGGGATTGTCCAAAAGGGAGATCAGCGAGGACGATTGTTGGGCTTCCCGACGGCCAACTTCTGTGACCTAGAAGGTCTAGCTCTACCTCCTTTCGGCGTCTATGCGGCAGAGGTTGTTGGCGTGGGATATGCCATGGCCAATCTGGGCGTACGGCCCACCTTCCCCCAAGCGGGTGCCACACTAGAAGTCCATATCTTTGACTTCACTGGCGATCTTTATGGGCAAGAGTTAGAAGTGAAGTTGTTGAAGTACATTAGGCCAGAGCAGCAGTTTGCTGGTCAAGCAGTCCTCCAACAGCAGTTGGCAAGAGATAGGCAGCAGATTAGGGCTTTGCTAAGTATCTAGCTACAACTGGGCGGCATGCCCCTATTCTTTTACGCATAGGGTTTAATAGCGCTTGTGACTTAGATGCTTGCGTGGTAGAATAGGGGGAGTGTTGCGATGGCTGAAGTACAGTTATGGGTGCTCCTAGGCCTTATCTACGATTTGGAACAGACGCGTTCGTTTCGCCAGTTGAGGCGCGAACTGGAACGTTACTATCGGCGGCAAAACGCGAAAGGTTATAGGCGGGATGCCTATATCGATAGTATGTTGACCCTACTGTTTGAGCAGGATTATGGCCTAGAGCGATTGACAGCTGGGCAGTAACCATGCAAATTATAATTAGTGGTCATGCTGTGCGTCGCTTACGCAGTCCCCGCCAGGCAGATATCACAATTCATGATTTGCGTGTTGCTGCCAGTAGCCTACCGGGTAAAATCACGGTGGCCACCCGCTTTCGTAATTTTAGAGGGCAAAAGGGCCGCAGGTTTGATCTGGTAGTCAAAGATACTGCCAAGGGGCGGTTGATTATTACCGTCATTGGCAGGTAAAAAGGAACCATGGGCTAGGATTAACGTTTTCTCCTTACCGTTTTTCTTGGCTGATGGCGATTAGTTATTAGAAGGAGGTGAACTTACGTGGCCAATAAGACCGAGATTATCAACAAGTATAGACTGCACGAAAACGATACCGGGTCTCCCGAAGTTCAAGTGGCGTTGCTTACAGAGCGCATTAACAGCTTAAGCGCCCATTTGCAGCAGCATCATAAAGATCATCATTCTCGTCGTGGTTTGTACATGATGATTGGACAGCGGCGCAAACTGTTGAACTATCTGAGGCAAAAAGATGTTGAGCGCTATCGCACACTTATTGAACAGCTGGGTATTCGCAGATAAGAACAAAGCGGGACTCTCCCGCTTTTTCTCTTTATGTGCTTGCTTGTATGGCGACTATCCGCTGTGCAATAATAAAGACAACTGTAATTTGAATAGGATGGTGAATCTATGCATAGCTTCTCTATGCAGCTGGCAGGCCGTGAGCTGACCTTAGAAGTGGGGCGACTGGCGAAACAGGCTCATGGCTCTGTATTGGCAAAGTACGGTGATACATACGTTCTTGTAACGGCAACCGTTTCCAAACAGCCACGCGAGGGCATTGATTTCTTCCCTCTGTTGGTGGACTACGAGGAGCGGCTGTATTCGGTGGGCAAAATCCCGGGTGGTTTTATTAAGCGAGAAACCCGGCCTGGTGAAAAGGCCATATTGGCTGCCAGGCTCATTGACCGCCCATTGCGGCCACTGTTCCCTAAGGGTTTCCGCAATGACGTGCAAGTAGTTGCTACCGTGTTATCGGTGGATCAAGACAATAGCCCTGAGATTACGGCCATGATAGGTGCCTCAGCCGCACTTACCATCTCTAAGATTCCTTTTGCTGGCCCCATTGCTGGAGTTGCTGTGGGTAAGGTCAATGGCCAACTGGTGATTAACCCGACACAAGCCCAGACAGATGAGAGCGAACTCTATTTGGTGGTGGCTGGCACTAAGGATGCCATAATGATGGTTGAAGCAAGGGCCAACGAGGTTCCCGAAGAAGAAATGATTGAGGCCATACTCTTCGGCCACGAGACCATCAAGGAGATTGTGGCCCTACAGGAAGAGATGCGTGCCGCCATTGGCGAAGAAAAGATGGAGTATCAGGTCTTTATGCCCGATGCCGAATTGCAGCAGGCGGTGGAGGCCTTTGCTAGGGACAAGCTGGAGCAGGCAGTCCGTCACCCTGTAAAACAAGAACGGGAAGCCAACATGGCCTTAGCTGTGGCGGAGATAGTGGAACACTTCCAAGAGATCTTCCCGGAAAAGGAAAAGGAAGTGAGGGAAGTAATTCATTCTACGCTGAAACAGGTCGTCCGGGATATGATTGTGAATCATAACGAACGACCTGATGGACGCCGTGCCGATGAAATCCGTCCCGTTAGCTGTGAGGTCGGAGTTCTACCTCGCGTTCACGGTTCAGGTCTCTTCACCCGTGGCCAAACACAGGTGCTCAGCATAGTTACCCTTGGAGCCATGAGTGAGGTCCAGATCTTAGATGATCTAACCGATGATGAAAACAAACGCTACATGCATCATTACAACTTCCCGCCTTACAGCGTAGGTGAGACTAGACCCATACGTGGGCCCAGCCGCCGCGATATTGGACATGGTGCCCTAGGAGAAAAGGCACTCCTGCCCATGATTCCCAGCGAGGAAGAGTTCCCCTATGCCATACGAGTGGTTTCTGAGGTCTTGGAATCCAACGGGTCCTCTTCGCAAGCCAGCATCTGCGGCAGTACTCTGGCCTTAATGGATGCCGGTGTGCCGATTAAACGACCTGTGGCCGGAATTGCCATGGGATTGGTGTGTGAAGGGTCCAATGTTGCCATTCTCTCTGATATTCAGGGCATTGAGGATGCCCTAGGTGATATGGACTTCAAGGTTGCAGGTACAGTTAAGGGTGTCACTGCACTGCAGATGGACATCAAGATTTCAGGCGTTGATGCGGACATAATGCGCAGAGCTATGGAGCAGGCTCGCCAGGGCAGACTCTTCATCTTAGATAAGATGTTGGCAGTTCTACCGGCGCCTAGGCCAGAACTATCGCCCTATGCACCTCGCATGTTGACGCTCACTATACCAGTAGAGAAGATCAAAGATGTCATCGGGCCGGGAGGTAAAGTAATCAACAAGATTATTGCAGAAACCGGTGTGAAGATTGACATCGAGGAAGACGGCCGCATCTTCATAGCCGCCGTGGATACAGAAGCGGGGCAAAGAGCTAAGCAGATGATAGAAGAGATCACCGCTGAGGTGGAAGTAGGGCGCATCTATCAAGGTCGGGTAACTCGCGTAGAGAAGTACGGTGTCTTTGTGGAAGTGTTGCCTGGCAAAGAAGGATTAGTCCATATTTCCCAGTTGGATAACGGCCATGTGGCGAAGACAGAGGATGTATGCCAGTTAGGTGACATTATCCCTGTCAAGGTTACGGAAATTGATCGTATGGGTCGCATTAACCTCTCCCGCAAGGAAGCGCTGAAGGAGGGCGCCAAGTAACCGAGTGCGTTGGTTACCAACGCCTCTTTTTTTATGCATATAGAGAAGGCCTATCCCATAGTTTCCTAGCAGGAAGACAAAGGGGGAAGGCTAATGCGCAAGATACGATTGCTGTTATTAATGCTTGTTGTTGGTGCATTACTTGGTGGACTGGCTTGCTGGCGGTGCAATAGTGAAAGGGAGCCACGAGTAGCAACGGATGTGGTTCTGGTGACCTCTCCCGACGGCAGCATAGACATTTCTGGCTGGACTGCTAGTGAGTTGAGGGAGCATCTGCAGCAGCTGGCGGAAAAGCTAGCCATGCCTGCCATTGAGCCAGTGGTTGACCGCGTAACTAAAGGTGTCATTCCGGGGCTTTGCGGGCGTACCTTGGATGTGGAAGGCACAATTGAGGAGGCACTGGTGGCACTGCCGGGAGCGGCGGTACAAGCCGCATATACTCCAGTTTATCCCACTTCACTGTGGGAGTTTAGTCAATATCCGATATATCAAGGTAATCCGGCTAAGAGAGAGATGGCTCTGGTAATCAATGTGGCTTGGGGAAATGAGAATTTACTTCCCATGTTGGCAACGCTAGAAGAGGAGAAGGTGCATGCCACCTTTTTCTTAGTTGGTCGCTGGGCCACCAAGTATCCCGACCTAGTACGGGCGATAGCGGCGGGCGGCCACGAGTTTGGTAACCATGCCTACTCGGATCCCCATCTTCCCATGTTAGACCGAGGGGCCATTGCTGAGGAGATTGAACGCACTAGCGCTGTTATCAAGGAGATTACCGGCCAAGATGTTATGTTTTTCAGCCCACCATACAACGATTTTGATCAAAAGGTACTGGATGTGGCCAGTGAACTAGGCTATTTGACCGTGTTATGCAGTTTGGATACGGCAGACTGGATGCGGCCCGGAGTAGAACGTATTGTAAGACGAGTAGTTCCGCGTGCCCATAATGGGGGAATTGTCTTGATGCACCCAACGGAACAGACTCCCAAGGCTTTAGTTCAGATCATCAAAGGCCTGAAAGAACAGGGATACAAATTGGTAACTATCAGTCAGTTGTTAGCCCCTAATCCGGAGAAAGCAGAAATACCCCGTTCTACTCTAGAATAGAATCCGGAGATGTGGTAAACTGGCAGCACTATGGTATACTCTCCCACAGCATCGAGGAGGCAACATGATGCACTTAACAGAGATCAAACCAGGTATCTTACTAGCCAGCAAACAACTACCCCATGTACGTTCAGTTTCATTAGGGTTTTGGGTGCGTTCGGGAGTAGCCTACGAGAAACCTGAGCAATTAGGGACTTCTCACCTCTTAGAGCATTTGCTGTTCAAGGGAACCAGCAATCGCTCTGCTAAGGAGATTTCCGAAAGTTTTGATAATATCGGCGGTGAGGTTAATGCCTACACGTCTAAAGAGTACACTTGTTTTTACTGTAAAGTGGTCGACCAACATCTGGAAACGGCAGTAGATGTGCTCACGGATATGCTATGCCACTCCCGCCTGGATCCTTCCGATTTAGAGAAGGAACGCAATGTGGTGCTGGAGGAGATCGGGATGTATGAAGATACTCCCGATGAGTATGTGCACGATCTGCTGGCTGCCGCCGTTTTGCCAGGGCATCCCTTGGGGCGACCAATCCTAGGAACCCGTGAGTCCTTGGCCGGTATCGGCGCCGTCAAACTACGCTCCTTTTATGAACAGTGTTATCGGGCTGGTAACATAATCATTGCTGCTGCCGGAAGCCTCGACCATGAGCAGTTGGCCAACTGGTTGGCCGACCGTTTGCAGCTGCCAGCCGCTGGCCCCCTTCTTCCTCTGGCAGAAAGGCCAGAGACCTCTCGTCCTGAGCAGCTATATGTGGAAAGGCCTACTGAGCAGTTGCATTTGGCTTTGGGATTCCCCGGGCTCCCGCTAGACCATGAAAGGGTTTATACGTGGAACTTGCTGAACAACTTGCTGGGTTCGGGGATGAGTTCCCGGCTGTTTCAACGGTTGCGGGAGGAACACGCTTTAGTATATAGCGTCTATACATATACAGCCAGCTTCCAACAAACTGGATACACCGCTCTCTATCTGGGGTTAGCCCCACATAATACGGCTTTGGCTCTTGATCTTATTACCAGGGAACTGTCTATCCTTTGTCAAGAGGGTGTAACTGAGGATGAACTGCGGCGTGCTAAGGAGCAGGTGAAAGGGGCCCTGATTATGGGAATGGAAAGCACAGCCAACCATATGGGGCGTTTAGGTCGTGGTTTGTTGTTGTTAAATCGGGTACAAGAGGTTGAAGATGTGATTAGCCGAGTAGAGGCAGTTACGACAGCAGAGATTGTAGACCTGGCCTCTACCATCTTTAAAAGGGAACAGATGGCTGTGGCTGCCGTTGGGAGAGTGCAAACACTGCCTGGAATCTTGGCTAATGCGGCCTGGTAGCAAAACAGAGTTGCCAAACTCACCAACCTATGCTATCTTGAGAGAGCATCTTGGCCAAGGGGGTGCCCAAACTGACTGGTCGGTGTGAGCAAGAACTGCTTCAGCAAGTGGAGGCCTTACGGCAAGAACTTGATCGTATATTGCGAGAACATCCAGAGCTCTTGGGCTCCCAGCAAGTGTATGAGTTGAGCTCTCGCTTAGATGCCTTGATAAACCGCTATATGCAGACCAAAGCTCAACGGGGTAGCTGACCCAGTATTATGATGAAAAACCGTACCAAAGGTACGGTTTTTTTTGTCTATAAGGTGGTCTTGCGGCATCTATTAGAAATAGAAGAAGACCGATGAGGTGGTTAAATGTACTATAGTGATTTGGCGGCGAAAGAACTGGTTAACTACCGTGATGGTAGAAAGCTGGGTTGGGCTGGAAGTTATGACATAGTCTTTGACGCCGAAACAGGTCAGCTACTCTCTTTAGTCATTGAAAAGCGCTCTTGGCTGGGGACCCGGTCAGGCGACGAAACTGTAATACCCTGGTCTGCTATCAAGCGCATAGGAGAAGACGTGATAATTCTGGACTTACCTGGTGGCATTTGACAAAGAGAAGAGGGCTGTCGCAAGACAGCCCTCTTCTTTATGTTCTGGCAGTTGAGCTAGGTTAGCTAAGAGCAGCCACGGCCTCGCTCTGCTTCGGCTAGCGTAGCCTACAAACCAGTTTATACTGGCCTATTGTCTTGCGCATCTCACTAGGATTCCTGCCCCTTGTCGCTGCAGGCTCTTTTAACATCGAGTCCAATGCGCTGCGGTTATGACCAACGGCCCCATGGCAGCCAGCCATTCTAGTGCAACTACCCCTTTTCACACCTCCCGATACCCCCTCATATATTGTAGGGAACATGAGGGGGGAGGGATGGAAGATGGCACCTGCTTTAGCTGGCAAGCGTATTGCGGTCCTCGGGGGCGATGCTCGTAGTTTCTTTTACATCCCCACCCTAATAGAAAAGGGTGCTGCCGTTAAAGCTGTAGGATTTGACAAAGCGGTAGCATTAGTGCCCTGTGAGGTAGTTAGCTTGACGGAGGCCTTAATATGGGCAAACGTTGTAATCCTGCCAATGTCAGGGGTGGCAAGCGATAGCAGCATAGTAGCTCCTTATAGCGAGAATGGCCTGATTCTAACTGCAGAAAACTGCGCTCTAACTCAGGCTGGTTTGCTGGTTTTGACCGGTGTAGCCAATGCTCACCTGAAGGAACTGGCCGCCATCTACGGCTGGCGCTTGGTGGAAATAGTGGACTTCGACGAACTGGCTATTCTCAACTCCATACCTTCGGCAGAAGGCGCCATTCAAATGGCTATGGAAGCCTCCGACATCACTATTCATAGTAGCACCAGTCTAGTGCTTGGTTTTGGCCGTTGCGGAACCACAATAGCCAAATGCCTCCATGGATTGGGAGCAAATGTGGTAGTAGCTGCTCGCGCCCCGGAAGACCTGGCGCGTGCCAAAGTCTGTGGCTATCAGACCGTTGAGTTCCCATCGCTGGCCAACGTTATCGGTACTGCCGACTTCATATTCAATACGGCTCCTGCTCTGGTCTTACCGCGCTCATTGCTGTTGCTTACGAAGCCGGAAGTAGTAATAATCGATATCGCCTCCGGCCTAGGAGGGGTCGACTATGCGGCTGCCCGCAGGCTAGGCCGCAAAGCGCTCTTAGCTCCTAGTCTACCCGGGAAAGTGGCACCGCGTACCGCAGGGCGGATTTTAGGCGAGTTGTTGCCTAAGATTATCGAGAAAAACTGCGAGGGGAGGGATTATTAGTCATGGAACTAGCAGGTAAGCGAATTGGATTTGCCTTGACTGGCTCATTCTGTACCTTTGAGGACATCATGAACCCCCTGCAAGAACTGGTGGCAGCCGATGCTCACGTTTATCCAATCATGTCCGATATGGCTTTCCGCTTGGACAGCCGCTTTGGCAGTGCCAACAGCTGGCGAGAGCGAATCTGTGCTATTACTGGTAGAAACATAATCCACAGCATCGACCAGGCCGAGCCTATTGGCCCCAATAAACTCTTTGATTTGCTCATTATTGCTCCTTGTACGGGCAATACTCTGGCCAAGTTGGCCAACGCCATCACAGATACTCCGGTGACAATGGCTGCTAAGGCCCACCTGCGCAATGGGCGGCCGATCTTGATCCACATCTCCACCAACGATGGTCTTGGCCTCAATGCCAAGAACCTAGGTATGCTTCTAGCAGCCCACCATATCTACTTTGTTCCTTTCGGCCAAGATGATCCAGTGAATAAACCGACCTCGCTCGTTGCCGACCCCACCAAACTAGTGGCTGCTGCCCAGCATGCTTTAGCTGGTAAGCAATTACAACCCTTGTTAATCCAACGAAAGTAAGTCAAGAGTTGCATCAGATGCAGCTTTGGTGGAGGAGGGAGCAGGCATGCCCGTATTAGTACAGAAGTTTGGGGGCTCCTCGGTCAGTACTCGTGAAAGTCGTCAAACTGCCATCAGGCGGGTTCTTGAGGCTCGGGCCCAGGGGTATGCTGTTGTTGTGGTGGTTTCAGCGATGGGGCGCCGTGGCGCCCCTTATGCAACTGACACCCTGTTGGACCTGATAAGTGCCTCTGGGCAACTGGCAGAGAGAGACGTAGATCTGGTTCTGGCTTGTGGCGAGATCATTTCAGCAGGGGTGTTCTTAGCTGAGCTACAGCAACAGTGTCCAGCTGCGATGCTGACCGGACCGCAGGCCGGTATTCTAACCGACACCGTTCATGGGGATGCCCGCATAGTGCATGTAGACCCGAGAAGAGTAAAAGAGTTGCTTGCAGCCGGGCAGGTGGTTATAGTTGCTGGTTTTCAGGGTGTCAGTCCCAATGGAGAGATAACCACCTTAGGTCGGGGCGGAAGCGATACTAGCGCTGTGGCCCTTGGTATTGCGCTCCAAGCCTCTGCTGTTGAGATTTACACCGACGTGCCCGGGATTATGACGGCAGATCCCAAACTGGTACCAGAAGCCCAGGTTTTGGAAGCCGTCGATTATCAAGAAATGCTACAGATGGCCTATGAGGGAGCAAAAGTGTTGCACTCTCGGGCTGTAGAGATGGCAATGCACAATAACCTGCCACTGATAGTTCGTTCCCCGGAAGGAAAAGGACCCGGGACGCTTATTACGTCGGCCAGCAGCTATGAGGCTCGCCGGTCCCACCCGGTGGTGGGAGTGGCCCATAAAGTGGGGCTGGCTCAGGTCGGTCTGCAGGTCGATACTAAAGACCCGAACCTCGATTGTCGACTCTTTGCTGGGTTAGCGGAGCAGAAGGTAAGTGTGGATTTGATCAATGTTAGTCCCAAGAGCAAGATGTTCGTGGTAGATGCTAAACATATTGGGCGCGTCCAAGATGTATTACAACGTCACAGTGTAACATACGAGATTCGGGCCGGTTGTTGTAAGGTTTCGGTGGTGGGTGTAGGCATGAGGGGCGTTCCGGGAGTGATGGCCACTCTCTGTCGCGCCCTACACGAGGCTGAGGTGGAAATTCTGCAGACCAGCGATTCCCATATGACCATTTCCTGCTTGATCGATGAACAGCAGTTAGGTGCAGCGGTTAGGAGTTTACATCGTCATTTCCGGCTGTCAAAGTTAGGTTAGGGTCGAGCACAGAGAGGAGGGGTGGTATGTACAAGGAGTATTTTGGTGAAGTCTTGACGGCCATGGTTACACCCTTCGATGGCAATGGGCATATTGACTGGGCTGCCTTAGACACTCTTGTGGAACACCTGCTGACCACCGGTACTGATAGCCTGGTGGTGACAGGTTCCACGGGCGAGGCGGCCACGTTATCCATGGCGGAAAAGATTCAGATATACGCCTATGTGGCCAATAAAGTGGGCGATCGCGCTAAAGTAATAGCCGGCACTGGAACCAATAATACCAGAGAAACCATAGAGCTTTCGCAAAGGGCTCAGACCGTGGGCGTTCATGGTCTAATGTTGGTTGCGCCCTACTATAACAAACCCCCGCAGGAGGCACTTTACGCCCATTTTTCCACGGTTGCTGCAGCCTGTGACCTGCCGATAATGATCTATAATGTGCCTGGGCGGACTGCCTGCAATGTCTTGCCCGCGACTATATTACGCTTGGCCGAAATAGAGAACATCTTTGCGGTGAAGGAAGCCAGTGGAAACTTGGATCAGGTTACCGAAATCGCGGCAGGGGCTCCCGATGACTTTGTGATCTACAGCGGCGACGATAGCTTGACATTGCCTATCTTGGCTGTTGGTGGCCACGGAGTTGTCAGTGTGGCTTCTCATTTGATCGGGCGGCAGTTAAAGGAAATGGTGCAGGCTTACAAACGGGGTTGCGTAAAACAAGCGCAGCAAATACATGCGGCCATCTATCCCATCTGTAAGTCTATGTTTGTGACCAGTAACCCGGTGCCATTGAAGGCAGCTCTTAATATGATGGGCATCAATGTAGGTCAGCCGCGACTGCCTCTGCTACCTTGCCCAGAGCGCGAGACAGAGATGATACGGCAAGCTTTGAAAAACTTCGGGCTTCTAAGACAGTAATCTGGATATGTTCATCAAACAGAACTACAGAGGGGCTGAGCGGCCCCTTTTTTTGCTGGCTTTCATAGGCGACTGTGGAAAGGCGAATACTAGACAAGACTAGTATCATCTGATGCAGACTATTGCAGGTGAGCGGCAGAGGAGTGTGAAATATGCAGTATAACCATCATCAGCCAATAGAAGGACCCATTTCGCAGGAAGAATCACAGGAACAGGACAACTCCTTAGCGAATCTGGAAGAAACCGGTCAGCTTCAACTACCTTCAACAACGGAAAGTGAATTACACTGCATGACCATAATCGGGCAAATAGAAGGGCATATGGTCTTACCGCCTCAGAACAAGACTACCAAGTATGAGCATATCTTGCCCCAGTTGGTGGCCATAGAACAGAATCCCAAAATCCATGGACTGCTTTTGCTTCTGAACACGGTGGGAGGCGATGTGGAAGCTGGCCTAGCCATAGCCGAGATGATAGCCAGCATGACCAAACCAACTGTGTCGCTGGTACTGGGAGGTGGCCATTCCATTGGGGGCCCCATTGCAGTAGCAACCGACTATAGTTTTATAGCCGAGACGGCAACCATGACCATCCACCCAATTCGGCTCACTGGTATGGTAATAGGCGTGCCCCAGACCTATGAGTACTTGGACAAAATGCAGGAGCGGGTTGTGCGGTTTGTGGTAAACCATTCTTCTATCAGTGCCGAGCGTTTTCGTGAGTTGATGTTTCGCACTGGTGAGCTGGCTCGTGATATTGGCACTATTCTTTCCGGCCCAGAAGCGGTGAAGGAAGGTCTAATAAATGAAATAGGGGGAATCGGACAGGCTCTAAGCAAGCTACGAGAATTGGTGAATCAGGGAAGGAAGAGGTAAGATGCTTTATACAATCGTTCCACCAGAATTTGTCTGGCAGAATAGCGATAGAATTAGTGCCCCTAAGGAACTAACCTATCGCGGCCAGAAGGTACTGGCTGAGCCCCTTTCTCGTCCCGGTGAGTACAGATTAGTGCAACTGATCAGCAGCGACCCCGCCCTTTTTCTCAGCCCAGACTTTCAACCGGGCACCATTATACGCTTTCCTGCCCAACAAAAGGATAGTTAGCGTATGTCGCCCTTGCGCCTCTCTGCAAGGGCGAAGTTTTGTCCCCACTTTCGACAGACTGGCCGATGCTCATGTGTTATAATCTGTAAGGGAAGAATAAGGCCTAAACATGCCTAAGAACTGTGAAGTCTGGAGGGAGGGGTTTAAAGTGCGGGTGTGTGAAGTTATCATATTGGGACTCCTACAAGGTTTTACCGAGTTCTTGCCGGTATCTAGCTCGGGGCATTTGGTTATTGCTCAGGACTTTCTCGGTGTTGGTAACCCTGGGATAGTGCTAGAGCTAGTGCTTCATCTGGGTACCCTGATTTCAGTATTTGTGGTGTTCTGGTCCGATATTGTCGGTTTGATACGCGGTTTCCTTTCCCTCTTGCTTTCTCCTACAGGGAAAAGGCCCATGTCTCCCCAGTTGCGCACATATAGACGCCTGGTGGGCCTTCTGTTGCTAGGCCTTGTTCCAACGGCAGTGTTTGGCATTGCCTTAGAGCCCTTCTTTGAGAACCTGTTTGATTCGGTTAGGGCTGTGGGAATTGCCTTGTTATTGACTGGGATTGTGCTGTTCTTCATCTCACGTCAGGGTCCAGGACGCCGTGACTTAGAAAGTATGAGTGGATTAGATGCCCTCATAGTTGGAATAGCGCAGGGTTGTGCGATAGTTCCCGGTTTGTCGCGTTCCGGTATGACCATTAGTTCGGCGTTAGCTCGTGGCCTCAACCGAGACGCGGCCACAAGGTTTTCTTTTCTGATTTCCATACCTACCATAGCAGGTGCTGCTCTGTTTGAGTTGGATGATATTCTCAGTTTCGGTGCGGGGCAGGACGGAATTCTGTTACTGGTAGGGTTTGTGGTGGCTGCTCTGGCAGGGATAGTCGCTATTAAGCTCTTAGTAAGTCTGTTACAGCGAGGTAAGCTGCAGTGGTTTGCCTATTACGTTTGGATACTCGGCGCCCTTGTCATCTGGCGCTCTTGGGGTGTATAGAATGGCTAAAAAGCGGAGGAAGAAACGGAGAGAAAGTTTTCCCCTGTTGTTTGAGATTATTGCCATCGGATTGTTGGCTTTAGCAGCCATTCTGGCCTTCAGCCTTTGGCGTGGTCCCCAGGAAATGGGGCTCTTTGGTCTTGGTCTGCGTCGGGTCTATTTGGCGGTGCTAGGAACTGGTGGTAGCAGTCTGTTCATTCTGGTTCTTGCTTGGTGGGGGTTGCGCTTGTTGTTTAGTGATCATAAGCTTACCCTCACGAAATGGGAAATGCCCAGCAGTCTGTTACTGTTCTTGACGATCTTGACTGGTCTACAGTTAAGTAGTGGTCTGCTGCCCATACAGGCATGGATTAACGGTACCGTGGGGGGATTTGTCGGCAATGCTTTGGTTTGGGCCCTAGCTTCCCTCTTCGGAACCTTAGGCACTTGGGTAGTACTGACCTTTACCGGTTTGATTGGCGTGATTGGGGTGACCAGGGTTTCCTTGGCCAGACTCCTGCAAGGCTTTTGGGGCTGGCTGAAGGGGTTGCCCGTTAGAAGGGAGGCTTCCAATAGCTCTAAGGTCCAACTGAGTGGCTTAGAAGAAAGTAGAGTTGAAAGTCAGTTAACCATTGCGGACTACCAAACCGAGCCGGACAGCTCTCCAAGCCTCTTGCTAGATAATACTCCTGAGCCGACGGCGCCACCGGAAATGCCTGAGTTCCCCGATAATCTGGAGGAATGGCAGGTAGAGCAGCTTCCTATCCCCGAGCCGGAGGGTGAGAAGACTTTGGCTGTAGAAGAGTATAAACTGCCACCCTTAAGGCTGCTTAACCGTTCTCTACGAGCCAGAGGCAGTTTGCAGCAAAAGCGGGATATCTATGAAAACAGCCAAATTCTTGAGAAGACCCTAGAAAACTTTGGTATTAAGGCGCGAGTTATCCATGCCACCAAAGGTCCGGCGGTAACCCGCTATGAGATTCAACCAGCTCCTGGTACGAAGATCAGTAAGGTAACCAGCTTGGCCGACGACATCGCCCTCAATTTAGCTTGTTCGGAAGTGCGCATTGAAGCTCCCATTCCGGGTAAAGCGGCCATTGGTGTGGAAGTGCCGAACCAGACGGTTGCGACCGTAGGTTTGCGGGAAGTATTAGATAGTCCAGAGTTCAAACAGGCAGCTTCGGTTTTGACTGTTGCTTTAGGAAAAGATATAACAGGGAGCCCTATTGTGGCCGACTTGGCGGACATGCCCCACTTGTTAATCGCTGGAGCCACCGGTTCTGGTAAGAGTGTATGTATTAACAGCATGATAGTCAGTATTCTTTTTAAGGCTAGACCCGATGAAGTTCGTTTTCTGATGATCGACCCTAAAGTGGTGGAACTGGCTTGCTACAATGGCATTCCTCACTTGTTGGCGCCGGTGATAAATCATCCGAAAAAGGCAGCGGCTGCACTGAAATGGGCTACCGGAGAAATGGAAAAACGTTATGGTATTTTCGCCAAGGCTGGTGTGCGTGACATTACTCGCTACAACGAATGGGCGGTCAGCGCCGGCAAAGACAGGTTGCCGTTTATCGTCATCATTATAGATGAGTTGGCCGACCTCATGATGGTTGCTCGCGCCGATGTGGAGGATGCCATATGTCGTCTCGCCCAGATGGCTCGTGCTGCTGGCATGCACCTTGTGATAGGCACCCAAAGGCCGTCCACGGACGTGATCACTGGCCTAATCAAAGCCAATATCCCTTCCCGCATTTCTTTTGCCGTTTCGTCGGCCGTTGATTCGCGGGTAATCCTTGATATGGGCGGGGCAGAGAAACTCTTGGGAAAAGGTGACATGCTGTTTGCTCCGGTAGGTCTAGGCAAGCCCTTGCGCATTCAGGGGGCTTTCGTATCCAATAAAGAGATTGAGGGATTGGTCGAGTTTGTTGGGGGGCAAATGGAAGCTCAATACGTGGAGAGCCTATGTCGCTTGGAAGAGGTGGCACAATCCTCTGGTGGGGAAGAGCGGGATGAACTGTTTGACGAGGCTGTCCGCATAGTTGTGGAAGCAGGACAGGCCTCAGTGTCCCTTTTGCAGCGGAGGTTGCGGGTAGGTTATACTAGAGCGGCTCGTATGATCGATCAGTTGGAAGAAGCCGGGGTCGTAGGTCCCTATGAAGGAAGCAAACCCCGTCTAGTGTATAAGAATCGAGATGTTGTTAGAAACCTATTGGATGCTAACAAAAGGCAGCAATCTATGTAGGAACAAGGGAAGTACATGTCGAAAGATGTAACTAGCGGATTAACTTGCTAGGAGGTGTCGAGGTGAGTCAACTGGGCACGTTCCTCCGTGAAAAGCGGGAGGCTCAAGGAATAACCCTTGAGGAACTGCAAGCTCGGACCAAAATTCGCATAAGGTACTTGGAAGCCATTGAAGCGGGCGATTTTGCCGCTATCCCTGGCGAAGTTTATCTGCGCGGCTTTATTCGCAGCATAGCGAGGGAGCTGGACATCGATCCACAAGAGGCAATGGATTTGTACTTTCAAGACAACCATCCAGCCACGGAAACTGTTGACCAACCGGGGGCCATGCCGCAAACGCCAGCTGTAACTGAAGAGAAATCGAAAGAAGTTAATGTGGGCAAGCCAAAGGAGGTAGCTGCGGAGCCCGCACCTGTAATGCTTGAGCGGCAACCTGCCAGTCCACCGCCTCGACCGGCCAATCGTAGCCGTTCTCGAAAAAAGAAGAAGAAGGCGGCAACTGTGATCCGTCTCTTCTGGTTATTAGTCCTAGCAGGGTTGATCGTGGGGGGAATCTTTTTCTGGGATCGATTCTTTGGACCAGGCCCTATCGCAAATGAACCCAACGTTCCAACTCCCAACAACGAACAGGAAGAACCGACGCCTGATCCTGAACCGGAAGAGCCACAGGTAGTGGTTGAACTGCAGAATCCAGGAGAACGCAATCCCATATTCCATGTGACTCCCGGCCCCATTGAGATCGTAATGACGGCGGAGGGCGGGGCTTGCTGGATAGGGGCCAGCGCCGACGGAGGCGCCCAGCAACAGATGACGCTTACTCCCGGAGGGCAAAATGCTACCTTAACTGTGCAGGCGGAAAGAGAGATTGTGGTTCGGGTGGGTAACCCGTCAGCCCTGCGTTTGATCATTAACGGCATTGATCAGGGGATAATTGGTGGGGAACCCAGGGGCATCGATCTTACGGTGAGACTAACGCCTGGTTCCTAGAACAGGTTGATAAAATAGTGGCTCTGGTTGCCGCTGGCACGCTGGAGCCACTTTCTGCATGCCCAAAAATGTGTTATTCTCTATTAGCATTATCTTTAGGGGGACTTGTCGTTGAAAGTTGGAGTGTTAACCCTTGGCTGTGCCAAGAATACTGTGGATACGGAGATCATGTTGGCCAATCTGCAGGCCCGCGGATATGAGTTCACGGCCGATCCGGCCGAAGCCGACGTTCTGGTAGTCAACACTTGCGGCTTTATCCAAGCGGCTAAAGAGGAGTCCATTGATACCATTTTGGAGATGGCCAACTGGAAAGAAGAGGGCTGCTGCCGTTTGCTGGTGGTAACCGGTTGTCTTACTCAGCGTTACGGGGACGAGATTCTGGCTGAGATGCCGGAGGTGGATGCGGTTTTGGGAACGGGTCTGTTGGATCAGCTGCCCGATGTGATAGAGCGAGCTCTGGCAGGTGAGCGGGTTTGTGCCGTTTCCCAAACTGCCTTCGATTACGATAAGGCAAGCGAACGTTTGCGAGTTACGCCCCGTTATAGTGCCTATCTGAAAATAGCCGAGGGTTGTGACCACCGTTGTGCCTACTGTGCAATCCCTATCATCCGTGGTAACTATCGAAGCCGTAGCCAGGAGAGTATCGTAAGAGAAGTTGAGCGTCTGGCGCGGGAAGGCGTGCGTGAGATTAACATCATCGCTCAAGATGTAACTCGTTATGGGTTGGATAGATATGGACGTCGTACTCTTACCGATTTGCTGCGTCAGGTTTTACAGGTAGAAGGGCCGACTTGGTTCCGACTTCTATATGCCTACCCTACCAACTTTACTTCAGAACTCACTGATTTGATGGCCAGCGAACCGCGGTTGCTTGAGTACGTGGATTTGCCCTTGCAGCACATCAGTTCACGCATTCTTAGGGCCATGCGGCGACCAGACGATCCAGAACAAGTTCGACGATTGCTGGCTAGGCTGCGGGAAGCAATGCCCGACATTACTTTGCGTACCACATTCATTGTTGGTTTTCCGGGGGAAACGGAGCGCGATGTGGAGTTGCTGGCTAAGTTTATGCAGGAAACGCAATTTGACCATGTAGGTGTGTTCACCTATTCGCGAGAAGAAGGGACGGAAGCCGCCGATTTGCCCGACCAGATTCCAGAGGCTATTAGTCAGGAGCGGCGAGATTATCTCATGTCGTTGCAAGCCCCCATTTCGTTGGCGCGCAACCAGCGCTATGTGGGGCGTAGTATTGAAGTTCTGGTGGAGGAGCATTGGCCCGCTGGAAAGGGGATAATTGGCCGAGGGCGCAAAGACGCCCCCGAT
Source organism: Bacillota bacterium (assembly GCA_029781045.1). Classification (GTDB taxonomy): domain Bacteria; phylum Bacillota; class UBA994; order UBA5500; family UBA5500; genus UBA5500. Next base: position 207,547 of record JAKOXL010000024.1, read on the forward strand.
GTGGACGGCCGAGTGTTTGTCCGCAACGCCCAGTTCAGTCCAGGACAGATTATTACGGCCATCATTGAAGAGGCTCATGAGTATGATTTGGTGGGGGTGGCCCGGGCATGAACTTGGCAAATAAGATCACGGTGGCCCGCATTCTACTGGTGCCAGTGTTCCTTTATTTTGTTCTGGAAAATATTCCTTATGGTACCTATATAGCCGCTGCCATATTTGTAGTTGCTGCCAGTACCGATGGTCTAGATGGTTATCTGGCCCGCAAACGTAAAGAAGTTACAAACTTGGGCAAGCTTCTGGATCCCTTGGCCGATAAGTTGCTGATCACGGCGGCCCTCGTTTCACTGGTTGAGTCGGGGGTCCTGCCAGCATGGGTTGCCATTATCATCATCTCTCGCGAGCTGGCGGTCACGGGGCTCAGGGCATTGGTGGCTGCAGAAGGAGTGGTGATTCATGCTAGCCCTGTGGCTAAGCTGAAGACCATCTCTCAAATAGTGGCCATTGTGGGCCTTTTAATTGACAACTATCCCTTTTCTTTAATCGGTTTTCCCTTTACCGATATTGCCGTGTGGGTGGCCATAGTGCTTACTGTATGGTCAGGTGTAGAGTATTTTTTGGGTGCAAGTAGATATTTGCGCTGGCAGTAGAAGGAAAGCACATGGGGCTATCGCAAGAGCATTAGCGATAGCTCCTTGTTTTTTGTTCGGGAATACCTTCCACCCCAAAACTCCTATGAATATGCTATAATCATTCTATGATTATGTAAACTAGAGAGAGGGGTGTGGAGGTTGAGAGTGCCTAATGTGAACTGGCTAGTGGTAGTCGTTGTCTTGTGTACAACGGCGGGCTTGCTCTACCTTGGCTATAGTGAGTGGCAACTGCGGGTTGTCCAGAACCCCCTCCGAGAAGAACTAGCAAACATGGCGGGTATCATTTCCTTCGACTTACAGCCAACAAAGCAGGCCCACGTATTGGTGCTGACCGTAGACCCAAAAGCGGAGTTCCCTCAGGTAGCTCGACAGGTCAACCGCTTGGTTAGCCTGGGGGCCTATCAAATAGTGTGGGAAGATAATCCCAATGCGCTGCTGTTAGAAGTGCGGAACCAGCTGGATTTGGCTTTACAGGAGGCCAGATGGCATCGCCAATTTGTGCTTCTAGAAGAGCGTGTTGCAGAGTCAACTCTTTCTCGTGCTGTGGAGTATCAGCTAGGAGTGGATGAGGGGTACATTTACCTGGCTTTGTATGATGAAACCTACTCCTTACGAGAGGCTATTCCGCTTCTGCCAGTAGGGGGTGGAACAAAGTGAAGTATCAGAAAGAACTGGTCTTTGGTCTAGTCTCCGGGGTGCTGGTCTTTGCCATGCTGATCGGAATCAACGTAATGCCCTTCGTACTATTCCTCGCCTTAGTCTATTTTGCTAGCAATTATCTAGGGGTAAGCAATCAAAGGGGAAAGACAGGGACTCTGATCACCGCTGTCAGGAAGGAACAGTTGGCTAGTTTTGATGACATCGGCGGCCAGACCGTGGCCAAACAGGAGCTGCTGGAAGCCTTGGATTTCGTTAACCAGCACCGAGAGGCGAAACGTTTGGGTATCCGTCCCCTAAAGGGGATACTGTTAAGCGGTCCACCAGGTACGGGTAAAACCCTTTTGGCAAAAGCCGCAGCCGCCTACACTGATTCTGTGTTTGTAAGTGCGGGCGGTAGTGAGTTCGTGGAAATGTATGCTGGCGTAGGGGCGCAACGGGTGCGTCAACTGTTTGAACAAGCCAGGTCGGCAGCTCGTAAACAGAAGAAGTCTAAGGCTATTATCTTTATTGACGAGATCGATGTTCTTGGTGGCCAGCGAGGAAAGCATAGTAGCCACCTGGAATATGATCAGACTCTTAATCAGCTGCTGGTTGAAATGGATGGTATTTCCAATAGTGAGGATATTCAGGTTCTAGTGATTGGGGCCACCAACCGTCCCGATTTGCTGGACGGAGCCTTGTTGCGTCCTGGCAGATTTGATCGGTTGGTGAAAGTTGACTTACCGGAAAAGGAAGCGCGCCTTCAGATTCTGCAAGTCCACACTCGCAACAAACCATTGGCCTCCGACGTGGACTTGGCTCAGTTGGCTCAGGAGACCTATGGTTTCTCTGGTGCCCATCTAGAAAGCTTGGCCAATGAGGCGGCGATTCTGGCTTTGCGTGAAGGAGCGGCACTCATTGAGCAGCGGCATTTTCTCCAGAGCATAGATAAGGTTATGCTGGGAGAACAACAAGAACGTCGGCCTCCACTGGAGGAGCAGCAGCGTATTAGCCTTCATGAGGCTGGACACGCTCTAGTGGCCGAACACGTGCGTCCTGGGTCAGTAGCTACTGTGACAATTCTGTCGCGCGGCGAGACTCTGGGCTATGTGCGGCAGACAGTTGACGATGCAGCCGTCTACCTGCAGACAGAAGAGCAAATCCGGCAACAGCTCTGGGTGCTTCTGGCAGGCGCTATAGCTGAAGAACTCACACTAGGTTGTCGCAGCACTGGGGCCAGGGGTGATTTTCAGCAGGCTATTGAGCTGGCTCGCCGTTATGTACTGGCGGGTATGTCACCTTTGGGAATCGTGGATGAGTCAGTATTGGGCAAGGGGGAGTTTCATTGCGCCCAGCAGGAGCTGTTGCGAGAGGTGGAACAAGCAGTACGCGCCTACCTGAGGGAGCATCTAGCTACCCTCAAGTGTGTTGCCATGCGGTTGCAGCAAGAGGAGCGTTTGACTGGTGAGCGCTTGCGGGAAATGCTGACAACTGAGTAGAAGCGGGCGCCAAGTGTTCTTGGCTCCTGTTGGCTGCCCTTTGGGGCAGCTTTTTTCTCCCGATATGGGTAGCAGGTAAGCCTACCGGCTATGTGGAATACTGAAGGGGGGCTGTTATATGTCCCAAGCTTTAGCATATGCCCGAGTAGGAGGCGTGACAGATGATTGCAGAAATTGTTGCAGTGGGAACCGAACTATTACTAGGACAGATTCTGAATACCAATGCTCAGTTCCTAGCCCAGGAACTGGCCTCATTAGGCATAGAGGTGTACTATCAGACAGTGGTGGGCGATAACCTTAAGCGCTTAGTACAGGCCTTTCAACAGGCTTGGCGACGTTCCCAAGTTGTGATTCTCACTGGTGGTTTGGGGCCAACCACCGATGATCTAACTCGCGAAGCCGTTGCCGAGGCTCTCCAATGTCCCCTAAGTTTTCGGGAGGATGTCTGGCAGGAGATCTGTTCCTACATGCAACGCAGCAACCATCCCATACCTGAGAACAACCGACGGCAGGCTATGGTTCCTGCGGGAGCCACTGTCTTACCTAATCCACGGGGTACTGCTCCTGGGCTAATTATTGAAAAAGAAGGCCGCTTAGCCGTTCTACTGCCCGGGCCCCCTCGAGAAATGCAACCCATGTTCTCAGACCATGTACGCCCTCGTCTAGTCCAGCGTACTGGCCACGGAGTTATCCTTTCCCGTAGCTTGCGGGTTGTGGGCATCGGTGAATCGGCTTTGGAGGAGAAGATTTCTGATCTGATCGCTGCTCAAGCAAACCCCACCATTGCCCTTTATGCCAGTCTCGGAGAGGTGCAAATACGTGTTACGGCTAAGGCACCGACGGAAGATAGGGCTAGAGAGTTGATCGCCCCCGTGGAGACATCTATTCGGAAGCGGATAGGTAGCCTGATCTACGGCTGTGGTCAAGATACTCTAGCCAGTGTATTAGGCCAGTTGTTGCGAGAGCGAGGCTACAAACTGGCCTTGGCCGAATCCTGTACCGGTGGGCTATTGGGTAGTATGATAACCGATGTCCCCGGGAGTTCCGACTATTTCATAGCTGGTTACATCACCTATAGTAACGAGGTTAAGCAAACGCTTTTGGGTGTACCGGAAGAGATTATTGCCCGAGATGGTGCCGTAAGTGCTGCCTGCGCTCAGGCCATGGCAGCTGGTGCCCGCAAGGTGAGCGGAGCGGATGTTGCTATTGCCATTACCGGTATTGCTGGACCTGCGGGTGGTACACCCGATAAACCAGTGGGTACTGTTTACGTGGCGGTAGATGCTCCAGAAGGACAGTTGGTAGAGCGGCTCTCTTTGCGGGGTGAACGGGCTGCAATCCGCGCCCGGTCGGCCAAAGTGGCTCTCAACCTGGCTCGACTTCTATTGTTGCAAGAAACGAAGAGATAAGGCGAAAAAGATAGTGTGAGAGAAGAAAGGGGCAGATAACAGCCTTTGGCGAACATATGTGCGATTAGATGGCAATGCATTAACATGCTATGCTACCATTAGGTAATTTAGGTTTATGGGGGGAAAGACAGGTGAACAAAGTCAGTGCATTGGAAATAGCTCTTAATCAGATTGAGAAGCAATTTGGCAAAGGTGCGGTCATGCGTTTGGGGGAGGAATCGACACGCTTAGTCCATGATGTTATTCCTACTGGTGCCTTAGCCCTTGATATCGCCTTAGGAGTGGGGGGGATTCCCCGTGGCCGCATAATCGAAGTCTTTGGTCCGGAATCATCTGGTAAAACAACTGTAACCTTACACATGATTGCAGAAGCGCAGAAGATGGGTGGAATTGCCGCTTTCATTGATGCAGAGCACGCTCTAGATCCCACCTATGCCCGTAACCTAGGGGTTTGTATCGAAGACCTGTTGGTTTCGCAACCCGATACGGGTGAGCAGGCATTAGAGATTACGGAGGCCCTGGTCAGAAGTGGTGCTGTGGATATCATTGTCGTTGACTCGGTGGCTGCTTTGGTGCCACGAGCCGAAATCGAAGGAGAGATGGGCGATTCTCATGTGGGTTTACAGGCTCGCTTGATGTCACAGGCCTTACGGAAACTGGCTGGCGCTATTAATCGTTCCCGGGCCGTGGTAGTCTTTATTAATCAGTTAAGAGAAAAAGTAGGAGTTATGTTTGGCAATCCGGAAGTCACCCCTGGTGGCCGTGCTCTTAAGTTCTATTCCTCGGTTCGCTTGGAGGTACGCCGAGTGGAAACCCTCAAGCAGGGGACAGAAATGGTGGGCAACCGCACTCGTGTCAAAGTAGTCAAGAATAAGGTGGCACCTCCCTTTAAACAGGCCGAGTTTGATCTCATGTACGGCGAAGGCATTTCCCGAGAAGGCAACATATTGGATATCGGCGTGGAAACCGATATCATTGTCAAGAGTGGAGCTTGGTATTCTTATAACGGCGAACGCCTGGGGCAGGGCCGTGAGAATGCAAAGGCTGCTCTGAAAGCCAACCCGGAACTGGCACAAGAAATAGAACAACGTATCCGGGAGAAGTTCCAATTGGGGCAGGCTATGGCCAAATCGGTGAGCGAGGATGAAGGAGACGCGGAGTAAACCCAAGAGTAGTGCCCGTTCCTATGCTTTATGGCTTTTAGGGAGGCAATCCTATACTGCGCAAAAACTGAAAGAACGCTTGCTCCGCCGTGGTTATGATGAACTAGAGGCCAGTGACGCCATCAGTTATCTGTTGGAGATAGGGTATTTAGACGATGCTGCCTTTGCGGCTAACTTTGTGGCTAATCGTGTTTTAGCTGGACATGGTCCCCGGAAACTACGTTGGGAACTAAAGAGCCGTGGGGTTGCGACCGATTTAATAGATGAAGCTGTTGCTCTTGTGCCGCAGGAAACCCTGTTGGAGCGGGCGGAGCAATTGGCCTTGAGTCGTCTCCGGGGTAAAGATCCACAAGACCCTAGGGTAATTTCTAATGTATATCGCTACCTTTTGCAGCGTGGCTATAATTATGATCTGGTGGAAGAGGCGGTGCAAAACGTGTTGCATTATCTTGACAGGGACGAGCCTAATAGTTAAAATCTTGCCAGAGAGGGTATATAAGCGCCCCTGGAATTGGGGTCGGCTTTGACTGGTATCGCAGCCAGAAAAGTGATTTTTATCTTTTAGGCCGAGAGCTCTCGGCCTTTTTTACAGTGTAGAGGTGTGGTCGTAGGCCTTTCTGTCTATGCTTTAGCTGTAGGCAGAAGAACGACACCACATGCTAGCCAGCATAGCCTCACATTTATGGGGTGGAGTACCTTGAAAACTAAAAAAGGAGGTTTGAATTATAGATACGGGACAGGTAATTCTTTGGGCAGTAATTGTAGTAGGTATCCCGCTAGCTGGAGTGGCTGGCTATTTATATCGTAAGCAGATTGCCGAGAAGATGATCGGTGGTGCTGAGCAAGAAGCCCTCCGCATAGTAGAGGAAGCTAAGAAACAAGCAGAGGCTAAGCAAAGAGAGGCTCTATTAGAAGCTAAAGAAGAAGTTCACCGCTTGCGTTCTGACTTTGACAGGGAAGTGAGAGACCGCCGTGCCGAGTTGCAACGAATGGAACGGCGTGTCATTCAGAAGGAAGAGACGCTAGAACGCAAGCTGGAACAGGTAGAGAAGAAGGAAGAGCAGGTACAGCGCAAGAGTAACGAACTGGATCGGCAAAAGGAAAAGATCAATGAAATCATTGCCCAACAACAGGCCGAATTGGAGCGAATATCTGGCTTAGGCTCCCAGGAGGCTAAGCAGATGCTCCTGGAAAGCATTGAGAAGGAAATTCAGCAGGAAGCAGCAATGCTGATTAAGGATATTGAAACTCAGGCGCGGGAAGAAGCCGAAAAGCGGGCAAGAGAAATCATTACCCTGGCTATTCAACGTTGTGCGGCAGACCATGTGGCTGAAACAACCGTCTCCGTGGTTGAGCTGCCTAATGACGAAATGAAGGGGCGAATAATCGGAAGAGAAGGCCGTAATATTCGTACCCTAGAGACCCTAACGGGCATCGATTTAATCATAGATGATACACCGGAGGCCGTAATTCTATCGGGCTTTGATCCGATTAGAAGAGAAGTGGCAAGGGTAGCGTTAGAACGCCTAGTGGCCGATGGCCGTATTCATCCTGCCCGCATTGAGGAGATGGTGGAAAAGGCTCAACGAGAAGTCGACGTTCGTATTCGCGAAGAAGGCGAACAGGCTATTATGGAAGTGGGCATACATGGAATCAACCCCGAGCTGGTTAAACTGCTGGGGCGTCTACGTTTCCGTACCAGTTACGGTCAGAATGTGTTGAAGCACTCCATTGAGGTGGCGCATTTGGCAGGTATTATGGCTGCCGAGTTGGGAGCCGATGTCAACATAGCCAAGCGGGCCGGTCTCTTGCATGACATCGGTAAGGCTATTGACCATGAAGTAGAAGGTCCGCACGTGAGTATCGGTGCCGATCTGGCTAAGAAATATCGCGAGCATCCCGCGGTTGTGCATGCCATAGCGGCTCATCATAATGATGTAGAGCCGCAGACATTGGAGGCTATCTTGGTTCAAGCCGCCGATGCCGTTTCGGCTGCTCGACCGGGCGCCCGACGCGAAAGCCTGGAGAGCTATATTAAGCGCTTGGAGAAGCTGGAAGAGATTGCTGATTCCTTTGAAGGCGTGGATAAGGCCTATGCTATTCAGGCGGGCCGTGAAATTCGTATTATTGTCAAGCCCGAAAAAGTGGACGACTTAGCGTCTGTACGTATTGCTCGTGAGATCGCTAAGAAAGTAGAGAATGAGCTGGATTATCCGGGACAGATAAAAGTAACGGTGATCCGGGAGACGAGAGCTGTCGATTATGCCAAATAGCGGTGGGTTTCCACCGCTTTTTTTGTCTCCGGGAGGCAGAGAAGGTAGAATAGGAATAGAACACTGTTAATAGGAAAGGGTTGAGCACATGCTTGGAATACTTTTCATTGGTGATGTGGTCGGCAGGCCTGGCCGACAGAGCCTACCAACACTCATCAGCAGGGTGAAGCGGCAGCATGCGGTTGATCTTGTGATCGCTAATGGCGAGAATTCCGCGGGTGGAACCGGTATTACACGGGAAGTGGCGCAGCAACTGTTTCATGCAGGAGTAGATATAATCACTAGTGGTAATCACATCTGGGATAAACGAGAAGCGCTCGATCTGCTGCATGAAGAGAGGCGCATTATACGCCCAGCCAATTATCCGCCTGGCGTACCGGGACAAGGTAGTGTGGTCGTGGAGGTTGGCTTGCCACCTCGGCGGGTGCTGATTACCAATCTTTGCGGTCGCACCTTCATGCCCGACTTGGATTGCCCATTTCGCACTGCTGACCATGTTTTAGAGACGCAAGCTCAACCGGGTGACATCATCATAGTTGACTTTCACGCCGAGGCGACTTCGGAGAAGGCAGCTTTGGGTTATTATCTTGATGGCAGGGTAACGGCTGTATTAGGCACTCATACCCATGTGCAGACTGCTGACGAGCGCTTGTTACCACGGGGAACTGCCTATATCTCCGATGTAGGGATGGTTGGGCCGAGGGACTCTATCTTGGGGGTAGAGGCGGAGTCGGTGGTCCACAAATTCTTGACAGCTTTGCCGGCTCGTTTCGAAGTGGCCAAGGGGCCTGTTATCGCCAATGGCGTTTATCTTGCTGTAGGGACCGAAGGCCCCATGGCAGTGAGTCCTCCGCTGCGGATTAATGAAATAATCGATTGATTAGCAGCCAGTGGAAAAGGACTTGGTGGAGGCTTATTGAATATAGTCATAGACAAACAGAATGGCTGCTTAGCAGTGGCTTAACTTCTTACCAAAATCCGGGGCAAGGAGGAATAACGGTGGAGCTATTAAGAGTTTCAGCTAAATCAAATCCAAATTCGGTAGCAGGCGCATTAGCAGGAGTTATTCGTGAACGCGGGGCAGCAGAGTTACAAGTAGTTGGTGCTGGAGCCCTGAATCAGGCTATCAAAGCTATCGCTATTGCCCGTGGCTTCGTGGCGCCCAGCGGGATCGATTTAATTTGCATTCCTGCCTTTACTGATGTTGTGATTGATGGAGAAGAGCGCACCGCTATTAAGCTAATAGTAGAGCAGAGATAGTCCTTGTTTCGGCAAAGGCATAGAGGAGGGAGTTCCATGGACGAAAGAGCTCGGTGTTTGCACCAAGATGCGATTGTTGTTGATACCCACTGTGATACCCTGTTGCGGGTCTTGGGGCGCTCTTTCTATCAGCAACAGCAAAAACCTTACCGTCTGGCTGAGCGGCATGAAGAGGGGCATATTGACCTGCCACGCCTCAGAGAAGGTGGGGTCAATGTCCAGTTCTTCGCTGCCTATATTGAGCCCATATATAAACCGGATCGGGCGTTAAAGCGTGCCATGCAGATATTTGATGCCTTCTTTAGCGAGTTGGAAGCCAATTCTGATTCCATGATGTTGGCTACCACAGTTCAGGATATTATGACTGCGAAAAAGCAAGGAAAAGTAGCGGCCGTATTGGCTATTGAGGGTGGGGAAGCTCTGGAAGGTGACCTGGGGGTCCTACGCATGTTCCACCGTCTCGGGGTGCGCTCCATTGGGCTCACCTGGAATGAGCGCAACGACATTGCCGATGGTGTGGGCGATGCCAGGAGTAACGGTGGCTTAAGTGCCTTTGGAGCAGCGGTCATTGCAGAGATGAATCGTTTGGGAATCCTGGTGGATGTTTCCCATCTTTCCGATGCTGGCTTTTGGGATGTGGTAGAGATTAGTAAGCATCCTATTATTGCTTCCCACTCTAATGCACGAGCCGTGTGTAACCATCGCCGTAATCTAACCGATGAGCAGATTAAGGCACTTGCCAAGAACGGCGGAGTCATGGGCATGAACTTTGCCGCCGGGTTTGTCAAAGAAGATGGGCAGGCTACTCTGGATGATCTCCTTGACCACATTGATCATATTGTCCAACTGGTGGGGCCTTATCATGTGGGTCTCGGTTCCGATTTTGATGGTATTAGTGCTACTCCCGATGGGCTGGGCAACGTTTCAGCCATGCCCTTGATTACAGAAGGATTGGTGAAGCGGGGCTATAGCGATGAACATATTCGTCTCATACTGGGAGAAAACTACTTAAGGGTTCTCCGAGAGGTGTGGGGTTAGTACGTGGCCATCGATCTGCATGTCCATTCCAGCTACTCCGACGGTTGTCTCAGTCCAAAGCAGTTAGTGGAGCGGGCTCACCAGCTGGGCGTCAGTGCACTAGCTATTACAGATCACGACACTTTAGCTGGGGTGCCCGAAGCGCTATCTTATGGCCGGGACCTGGGAGTATTCGTATTGCCGGGAATCGAGCTCAGCTGCGAAGGATACCATATTCTGGGTTATGGAGTGGACTGTGGCTACCAGCCTTTGAGAGAGCAGTTGGAGGAACTGGCGCAGGCCCGAGCGGAGAGGGCAGCGCGCATAGTCGACAGGTTGGCCGTCGCTGGCATTCATCTGTCGCTGGAGCGGGTGCAGGAGTTGGCCGGTGCAGGGGTAGTAGGACGGCCCCACGTGGCTGCCGCTCTCGTGGAAAAAGGCTACGCCAGTAACACGAAGGACGCCTTTGCGCGTTTTTTGAACAAGGGGCAGCCCGGCTATGTGCCGCGTTATCGGTTAAGTGTTGACCGGGCTATTAACTTGGTAAAGGGCGCCGGTGGTATCCCCGTCTGGGCCCATCCTGGTGACCGTTTCTCACGCCAGTGTCTGCAGGAACTAAAATCCTGTGGGGTGATGGGTGTTGAAGTCTGGCACCCCGATCATAACAAGGATCAGATGCTTTGGTTTGCCGACCAAGGGGCTCGCGAGGGTCTGCTGGTCACTGGGGGGTCCGACTTTCACTGCCCTCAGCTAGGTGAGGCTGAGCTGGCGAGTCATGCCACGCCCTTGTGGGCTTGGGCGGCGCTGAGGGCCGCGTTTTGAAGAAGCTGCAACCTTCTGACCGGGCCGTATGGCCTGGCAGGAGGTTTTTGTTTTTCAAGCAGAAGTTACGAAAACTTCATAGAGACCTTATAGGAACAAGTCGTACCTTGCCGAATAATGTATAGTAGAATTGGAGTGATGGACTATTCCATTAGGCCTAGAAAGGTGGTGCATATGGCATTTGAACTATCTAGGAAATCGGGCATTCCGTTGTATATCCAGCTCAAGAACCAGATCAGACATCAAATCGAAACGAATGCTTGGCGGCCAGGCTTCCAGCTTCCTACGGAAAGGCAGTTGGCTACCCTGTTAGGTGTTAGTCGCAACACAGTTAGTATGGCCTATCAAGAGCTTGAGGCGGAAGGTGAACTGGTTTCTTACCAAGGGAAAGGGACTTTTGTGGCTGAGGCAGCGGTGGAACGGTTAAGTGAAAGTCGTAAGCAGCGATTAGAGCGTAGCATTGAAGATATGTTAGATACGGCCACGAGCCTAGGCTTTAGTCCTGATGAAGTCCTTGACCTGGTGAGAGCGCAACTTGAGGCCAAGCAGAAGCTCTTGAATCGCATTAAGATCGCCTTTATCGAGTGTAATCGTGAACAGGTGGATTACTTTGCCCGCCAATTGGAACTAGATTCGGGCGTGGCCATTACTCCTTTGGTGTTGGGGGAAATCCGTAATGATATGGAGTATGTCCGCTCTATTGCAAGAGAAGTAGACCTAGTTGTGACAACCTTTTTCCATCAGGACGAGGTTAGAGCTATGATTCCCGCTGAACGACAGGTGCTGGCAATAGCCTTGGATCCACAGTTGGAGACCATTGTGAGGATAGCCCGTATTCCCAGGGGTTTTCGCTTAGGACTAGTTTGCCTCTCCAGCAACTTTGCTGAAAAGGTGATAAACTCCATCCGTTTGGCGGGTATAGACTATTTACCCATTGAGAGTACTATCTCCATGGAAGAGTCGGTTGTACAACGACTTATTGAACGTAGTGATGTTTTGCTGGTTTCGCCCGGGAGGCGAAGGGAAGTGGAGAGACTTTGCCCTGAGGGCAAGGAGATAATCGAGTTTGTTTATCGTCCCGATCAAGCATCGGTGAACCTGCTCAAGAGCGCTCTTTTGGAGTTAGGGAGTCAGCAAGCAAGAGAGGAAGGGGTTTAGACAATGGGAGGAAAGTTCAAGATAACTATCAACCCAAAGTGGTGCAAGAGATGTGGCATTTGTGCCGCGTTCTGCCCACGCCAAGTGTACACGTTTAAGACAGGGCAAATACCAGAGATTACTGCTGAAGACAAATGCATTGGTTGTCGCCAGTGCGAGCAGCGCTGTCCCGATTTTGCTGTCACTGTAAGGGGGAAGAACGATGAGTCCGACAGTTAAGCTTTTGCAAGGCAACGAGGCCTGTGTAGAAGGGGCTTTAGCCGCGGGTCTCCGATTTTTCGCTGGCTATCCCATCACGCCTTCTACGGAAATCGCTGAGGCCTTGTCCGAGCGTTTGCCAAGAGTAGGTGGCCGCTTTATCCAGATGGAGGATGAAATCGCCAGCATGGCGGCTGTGATTGGTGCTTCGCTCACGGGAGCTAAAGCTATGACGGCTACCAGCGGCCCCGGCTTTTCTTTGAAGCAAGAGAATCTAGGTTTTGCCATGTTGACCGAAGTGCCATGTGTGGTCGTCAACGTTATGAGAGGCGGTCCTAGTACTGGATTGCCCACCTCTCCTGCACAGGCAGATGTCATGCAGGCCCGTTGGGGTACGCACGGCGACCACCCTGTCATTGCTCTTTATCCCGCATCGGTGCCGGAGGTCTATGAAGTAACCATCAAGGCCTTCAACCTCGCCGAGAAGTTCCGCACTCCTGTCATTCTGCTCATGGATGAGGTAATAGGGCATATGAGGGAGCGCATTGAACTTCCAGATACACCACCGGTGCCTGTAGTGGAACGGCAGCGGCCTACTGTCCCTAAAGAAGATTACTTGCCTTATGACAACAGTCAGGACGTGCCTCCTTTGGCCAGTTTCGGTGACGGCTATCGTTTCCATGTTACCGGTTTGATTCATGACCAGAAAGGTTACCCGACTAGCGCGCCGGCTAAAGTAGAGGCGCTGCTAACTCGATTACAGAACAAGATCCAGAGCAACTTAGATGAGATTCTGATGTGGGAGACCATCGGCATGGAGGATGCCGAAGTGGCAGTTTTTGCTTATGGTGCCACGGCCCGTTCAGCCGTTCGTGCTGTTCGTATTGCCCGTGAGCAAGGCATTAAGGTTGGCTTGTTGCGGCCCATAACCATTTGGCCTTTCCCCGATAAGCTGATAAGCCAATATACTTCCCAGCTGAAAGCATTGATTGTTGCGGAAATGAACTTGGGCCAGCTGGTGGATGAAGTGGAAAGAGCGACCAAAGGGCAAGTCCCGATTAAACGAGTGCTACAGGCCAATGGTGAGTTGATTGCTCCCGATACAATCCTGCGAGCCGTATTGGAGGTAAAGTAAATGCTGGCAGAGAAATACTTGCGTGACGCAATGATGCCGCACATTTGGTGCCCCGGCTGTGGCCATGGCATCATCTTGCAGGCAGTTCTTAGAGCTATTGAGAAAGCCGGGTTAGATCAGGATAAAACGGTCATCGTCTCTGGCATCGGCTGCTCTTCTCGCGCCTCCGGTTATGTGAACTTTGACACCCTGCACACAACCCACGGTCGGGCCCTAGCCTTTGCCACCGGTGTAAAACTGGCAAAGCCCGAGTTGAACGTTATTGTGCTTACTGGTGACGGTGATGCTTTGGCTATCGGCGGTAACCATTTTATTCATGCCTGCCGTCGCAACATTGACATCACTACCATTGTGTTCAATAACTCCATCTATGGTATGACTTCAGGCCAGTATTCTCCCATGACTCCAGCAGGGAAGTTTGCCACCACCTCACCCTATGGCAATATTGACCGCAACTTTGATGTCTGCGAGCTAGCTAAGGCTGCTGGGGCTACCTACGTGGCCCGAAGCACTGCTTACCATGCGGCCAGCATGCCCGATTTGATCGTGAAGGCCATCAAGAACAAGGGGTTTTCGGTAGTTGAAGCCATTTCCCAGTGCCCAACCTACTATGGGCGTCGCAATAAGATGGGTTCGGCCGTCGACATGTTGAACTGGCAGAAAGAGAACACGGTAAACGTGGCAGCAGCGGCTCGTTTGCAACCGGAGCAATTGGCGGGCAAGATAATTATAGGCGAGCTGTACAATAACCCGGCTCCCGAGTTTACCCAGCAATACGAGGAACTGATTGCTCGCCTGCAAGGGGGGGAAGAATAGTGGCAGTTCGACATGAAGTGCGTCTCAGCGGAAGTGGTGGTCAAGGTATGCTACTTGCTGGTATAATCTTGGCAGAGGCTGCTATTTTGGCTGGCAAGAATGCGGTGCAGTCACAGAGTTATGGACCAGAGGCTCGCGGTGGTGCTAGCCGTTCTGAGGTTATCATCAGCAATGGTGAGATAGATTATCCAAAGGTTACGGAACCCGAGGTTTTTATGGCATTGACACAAGAGGCTTATCAGAAATATCGCCATGACTTGGGACCCAATGCTTTGCTGGTAGTGGACGAGTCCTTGAATCTGGGCGACGATCTGCCAGAGAACGTGAAGGTTGTGCGGGTGCCTATAATTGCCAGTGCGGTGGAAACCTTAAAGCGTCCGATTGTGGCTAACATAATAGCGCTTGGTGTTTTGGTCGGTGCCAGTTCCATTGTGGAGAGAAAGTACCTGGAGCAAGCAGTATTGCGACGAGTGCCTCGGGGCACAGAGGAACTTAACCAGAAGGCTTTGGAGCTAGGATTTCAACTGGCGGCAGCTGCTGTCGGTGGAAATAAATAGTATTATCCTGAAGGGGGAAGTTTATAGTGGCAGGTAATAGTGCAGAGACCTTACGTCAAGTTCAGAAGCAGATTAAAGATGCTTGTGATCTCCTCGGTCTAGACAACAACTATTATGAGATCCTCAAACAACCGATTCGCGCCCTCGAGGTTGCAGTTCCTGTGAAGATGGACGACGGTACTGTACAAGTTTTCCGTGGTTATCGCTCCCATCATAACGATGTAATGGGACCTGCAAAGGGTGGCCTTCGTTATCATCCGGATGTAGATCTAGACGAGGTCAAGACCTTGTCCATGTGGATGACCTTTAAATGCAGCGCTTTGGGTCTGCCCTATGGTGGTGGTAAGGGTGGTATCTCCGTAGACCCCAGTAAGCTGTCGAAAGGCGAACTGGAGCGACTCACTCGCGCCTTCACTCGCGCCATGAGCGATTTCATCGGCGACGATCGTGACATTCCCGCTGGTGACGTGGGTACCAACGCCCAGGTCATGGCTTGGATCTATGATGAAATGAGTAAGCAAAAGGGCCGCAACATGCCGGGCGTTGTTACTGGCAAACCCGTCTCAATCGGTGGATCCTTGGGCCGCACGGAAGCCACCGGCCGCGGTGTTATAATTGCTCTCCGTGAAGCCGCTAAACGTTTAGGTATTGAGACCAAAGGTGCAACCGTTGCTATCCAGGGCTATGGCAATGTGGGTAGCTATGCTGGTATTTATGCGGAAGAGTTGCTTGGTTCCAAGGTTGTTGGTGTACAAGACCACACCGGCGGCGTGTACAATGAGAATGGTTTAGACGCAAAAGCTTTGGCCGAGTACGTGGCTAAGAACGGCGGTGTTAAAGGTTATCCCGGCAGCACTAGAGAACTCACCCGCGACGAACTGTTCGCTCTCGATGTGGACTTCCTGATTCCGGCTGCGCTTGAGAACCAGATCACCGATGAGAACGAGTACCTGATTAAGGCCAAGATTTTGGTGGAGGCTGCTAATGGTCCTACTACTGCCTCTGCTTCCAAGAAGCTCTGGGATCGTGGCGTCTTCCTAGTCCCCGACATTCTTGCTAACGCTGGCGGTGTTACCGTTTCCTACTTTGAATGGGTACAGAATCTGCAGAACTTCTATTGGAGCTTAGATGAGGTCAACTCCCGCCTCGAGCGCTTGATGGTACAGGCTTTTGATGCCATCTATGAGCAACATAAAGAGCTGAAGATCGACATGCGCACTTCGGCTTACGTTATCGCTATCCGTCGCATAGCCGAAGCAATGAAGCTACGTGGTTGGGTCTAACCACTCAGAATGTAACGGCTAATTTTGGCCCTCCCCGGCCGAGGCCGGGGAGGGCCAAACAATAGTGAATCAAGTATACAAAAAACATAACGAGGAAGGTGAGTAGAGTGAGCCCCAAAGACGATTTGCCGCAGATTAGGGATGCGCGAGTCAATTGGGAAGAGGGTACGCTGCAGAAGGTTCTCAGTCGTTTCCCGGAACGGAAGCCCGAGTTTAAGACTCCGTCGGGTACGGAAGTTAAACGGGTCTATACACCAGAAGATGTGGCCGAATTGGATTATAACCGCGACTTAGGTTTCCCCGGCCTGTATCCCTTCACTCGGGGTGTTCAACCCACCATGTACCGAGGGCGCTTTTGGACTATGCGTCAGTACGCTGGTTTCGCTACGGCTGAGGAATCCAATGAAAGGTACAAGTATCTGTTGGCGCAAGGCCAAACTGGACTCAGTGTTGCCTTTGACTTACCCACCCAGATAGGATATGATTCAGACCATAGTTTGGCGGCTGGTGAAGTGGGCAAGGTAGGCGTGGCTATCGACTCTTTAGCCGACATGGAGATTCTGTTTGACGGTATCCCCCTTGACAAGGTTAGCACTTCCATGACTATTAACGCCCCTGCTGCCGTTCTTCTGGCCATGTACATGGGCGTAGCAGAGAAACAGGGGGTCCCCTTCCACAAACTCAACGGAACTATCCAAAACGACATTCTGAAGGAATATGTGGCCCGTGGAACCTACATTTTTCCTCCGGCCCCCTCAATGCGTCTGATCACCAACATTTTCGAGTTCTGTTCCCAACATGTTCCTGAGTGGAACACTATCAGTATTAGTGGCTATCACATCCGCGAGGCCGGTTCCACAGCAGCCCAGGAGATTGCCTTTACCTTAAGCAACGGTATCGCTTATGTGCAGGCTGCTGTTGACGCTGGTCTTAATGTGGATGATTTTGCACCGCGTCTTTCCTTCTTTTTTAACTCCCACCTGGACTTCTTCGAAGAGATTGCTAAGTTTAGAGCTGCGCGTCGCCTTTGGGCTCGTATAATGAAGGAACGTTTCGGTGCAAAGAAGGATAAATCGTTAATGTTGCGCTTCCACACCCAAACGGGTGGCTCTACCCTTACGGCTCAGCAGCCCGATAACAACATTGTGCGGGTAGCTTTACAGGCACTGGCAGCCGTCTTGGGCGGCACCCAGTCACTCCATACCAACTCTCGGGACGAGGCCTTGGCCCTTCCGACGGAAGAATCGGTACGAATTGCGTTACGCACCCAGCAGATCATTGCTTATGAAAGCGGTGTGGCTGATACTATCGATCCGTTGGCCGGTAGCTATTATGTGGAGTCGCTGACTAACTCCCTAGAAAAGCAGGCTGAGGAGTACATCGCCAAGATTGATGAACTTGGCGGTGCCGTTAAAGCCATTGAAAACGGCTATATGCAGAGAGAGATTCAGGATGCGGCTTACGAGTATCAGCGCGCCATTGAGAAGCAAGAGCGCATAGTCGTCGGTGTGAACCGCTTCCAGATTGACGAGGAGCCTCCCAAAGGTCTTCTGCAAGTTGATCCGGCCGTTGGTGAGCTGCAGAAGAAGAAGCTGGCTGTTCTGCGCCAGAGTCGCGATAACATTGCCGTAGCCACTGTTCTCGATGAACTAGAGCAAGTTGCCAAAGGTAACGATAACTTGATGCCAGTTATACTGAAGGCGGTCAAGTCTTACGCTACTTTGGGCGAGATCTGCGACCGCATGCGAAGAGTCTTCGGCGAGTATGTCGCCCAGGATTTATTGTAGGAGGAGGCGTGGCTTCATGGAGAGAAAAATCCGTGTATTGGTGGCAAAACCGGGTCTAGATGGTCATGACCGCGGCGCCAAGGTGATTGCTCGTGCTTTGCGGGATGCAGGCATGGAGGTTATCTACACCGGCCTCCGACAAACACCAGAACAGATTGTGACTGCTGCTATACAAGAGGACGTAGACGCCATCGGTCTAAGTTGCCTATCAGGCGCCCACAATCATCTGTTCCCTCGGGTAGTGGAGCTCTTGAAGGAGCACAATGCGGAAGACATATTGGTTTTTGGCGGTGGCGTGATTCCTGACGCAGATATTCCCGGACTTAAGGCCGCGGGAATAAAAGAGATTTTTACTCCAGGCACCTCAACACAAGACGTCATCGCGTTTCTTGAAGCCCATGTCCGCCGGTAAAACCGCATGGCAAGAGGCCTTTCTCTGTGGCGAGAGGAGGGCTTTGGCCCGTGCTATTTCAGCTGCCGAGAATGATCCCCCGGTCGTGCAAGCCTTCCTGCGGGAGCATAGCCAGCGGTTAGGGCGGGCACGTATTGTTGGTATTACTGGGCCCCCTGGTGCCGGCAAGAGCACATTGACGGGTTGTTTGGCTGCCGAGTTGGTCAACAGGGGGTTTTCGCTAGGTCTGCTATTAGTCGACCCGTCCAGCCCCTTCACTGGCGGAGCCATCCTGGGAGATCGACTGCGCTTACCCGATATCGCTCAGCATCCGCAGGTGTTCGTCCGGAGTATGAGTTCCCGCGGTAGCATGGGAGGACTGTCGAAGGCTACTAGTGATGCCGTCAAGTTGCTGGATGCCTTTGGTATGGACTTCGTTCTGATTGAAACCGTAGGTACAGGGCAGGCCGAAACCGATATTGTCTCCGTTGCCGACTCAGTCATTGTAGTGGCGGTTCCCGGTCTAGGCGACGACATTCAAGCGTTGAAGGCCGGTATACTGGAAATAGCTGATCTTTTTGTGGTCAATAAGGCCGACCGCGAAGGAGCCGAAAAAACGGAGCGGGAGTTGCTGCATATGCTGAAGATGCAGCCCTCCAGTTCCGGCTGGACGATTCCGGTAATAAGAACCGTCGCCACGAAGAACGAAGGTATAGGGGAACTAGCCAACAAATTGTTGGCCCATTACGAGTTCTTGCGGGAAAGTGGCCTCCTCTTAAGGCAGCGCGTGGCTCGGGCGGAGCAGGAGCTCAAGGATCTCTTGCGTTCCCGCATGATGCAGGAATTTGAGCGGCTGATGGGACCTGCTCTTTACCGAGACTTAGCCCAAGAGATTGTGGCTGGGGAGCAATCGCTCTATGATACAGCTGATAAACTGTGGCAACAGTTCTTAGTTAGAATTACGCAGAAAGGAGGTTCCGCTAGTGATTAAGAAAATCGCCCATCTGGGAATTGCCGTTAAAGATCTGGAAGCTGCCAAGAGTTTCTACCTGGACGTCTTGGGGTTAGACTGCACGGGAGAAGAGGAGGTTCCTTCTCAAAAGGTGAGAACAGCTTTTATCCCAGTAGGAGAAGTGAATATCGAGTTGCTTGAGTCTACTGATCCGGAGGGCCCCATTGCCAAGGCCATCGAAAAGCGAGGTGAAGGCATTCATCACGTGGCCTTTGAAGTTGAAGACATTCATGCTGCACTAGCTGCCCTGAAGGCAAAGGGCGTGCGATTGATTGATGAGGAGCCGCGGGAAGGGGCTCATGGAGCGAAGATTGCCTTCATTCATCCCAAGGCCAGTATGGGTGTCTTAGTAGAACTATGCGAGTATCCGCATTAACCTTTGAGGTAGAAGTGAGAGCAATGGCTAAAGGAGGTAGGCCTCATGTCGATGGATAAGAAACTTGAGCAGTTAGCTCAAGAGAAGGAAAAGGTCCTTGCTGGTGGCGGTGCCAAACGCATAGCCGCCCACAAGGAAAAGGGCAAGTTAACGGCTCGCGAGCGAATCCAGTTGCTACTGGATGAGGCTAGTTTTGTGGAGGTTGACGCCTTCGTCAAACATAGAGCTGTTGATTTCGGCATGGATCAGAAAGAAGCGCCTGGCGAGGGCGTGGTCGTTGGCTACGGAACGATTGACGGCCGTCTTGTCTACGTTAGCTCCCAAGACTTTACCGTATTAGGCGGGTCTTTGGGCGAAATGCACGCTAAGAAGATCTGCAAAGTAATGGACATGGCTATGCAGAATGGGGCTCCATATATTGCAATTAACGAGTCTTCGGGTGCCCGTATTCAGGAGGGTGTTGATGCCTTAGCCGGCTACGGCGATATCTTCTATCGCAATACGCAGGCATCGGGCTATATACCCCAAATCTCTGTCATCATGGGCTCGTGCGCTGGTGGCGCTGTTTATAGCCCGGCTCTAACCGACTTTATCTTCATGACGGAAGGCACCAGCCAAATGTTTATCACCGGACCTCAAGTGATTAAAGCCGTAACTGGTGAAGATGTGACTCTAGAGCAGCTGGGTGGTGCAGCTGTTCACAATCAGATCAGTGGTGTAGCTCATTTCTATGCCACTAGTGAGGAAGAAACCCTGGCCCAAGTGCGTCGTCTACTTAGCTTCCTGCCCAGCAATAACCTAGACGAGTCGGAGCTGGTCTATGCCGGTGATGATGTGGCACGACAGAATGACGAGTTGCTGAGCATCGTGCCTGCCGATCCCAATCGGGCCTATGATGTCCACGAGGTTATTGCCAGCATAGTAGACAACGGCGACTTCATGGAAGTGCAGGCTGCTTATGCTCAGAACATTGTGGTCGGCTTTGCCCGCATAAACGGGCGGTCGGTGGGCATAGTGGCTAACCAGCCTAAGGTTCTAGCCGGGTCCTTAGACATAAATGCCTCGGATAAAGCATCTCGCTTTGTCCGCTTCTGTGATGCTTTTAACATCCCGCTTGTTACTTTGATCGATGTTCCCGGCTATATGCCCGGCGTGCAACAGGAGTATGGCGGTATCATCCGTCACGGTGCTAAAATGCTTTACGCCTACTCGGAAGCGACAGTACCGAAGATCAGCGTCATAATACGCAAAGCCTATGGTGGAGCCTACCTGGCTATGTGCAGCAAGTCTCTCGGGGCCGATGCCGTTTTTGCCTGGCCAACAGCTGAGATTGCAGTCATGGGACCGGAGGGAGCGGCCAACATTATCTTCCGTGATGAGATCAAGGATGCGGAGGATCCGGTGGCAGTACGTCAAGCGAAGATTGCCGAATACCGTGAGAAGTTTGCCAACCCGTATGTGGCAGCCGCACGCGGCATGGTCGATGACGTAATAAATCCTCGTGACACTCGCAGAATGATCAGCAATGCTCTGGAAGCCAACGCCACCAAGAGGGTCCACCGTTTAGCGAAGAAGCACGGTAATTTCCCCGTCTAGGGAAGGAGGCCAACCAATGACTTCTTCTTTGATTGATAGCCTTCGGCTCACCTTCATAGGGATGGCCATAGTGTTCGTTTCCCTCTATGCTCTATCCTTAATCATGGACATCTTCCCAAAACTGTTTGGGCAAGAGAAAAGGCAAGAAGAGAAACAGGCAGCCGTCCCCTCCCCCATGGTTCAGGAACCCCCAGTTGGTGGGTCCAGTACCGATGGGAATAGGGTATCGCCCCAGACCATTGCAGTCATTGCTAGTGCGGTAGCAGCTTACTTGGGGCGAGCACCGGAAGACCTAAACCTAATTAGCATAAGGCGTACTGGTCCCAGTCTGAGCCCTTGGGCTTTACAAGTGCGCCGCGAGAGTGTTAAGAATTAAAGAATTGGCGAAAGGGGAACAGGCAACAATGAGCAAGAAGTTCCGTATTACCGTTAATGGCGAAACTTACGAGGTTGAAGTTGAAGATTTGGGCGGAGACGCTCCGGTGCGCCGCGCACCAGTGGCTGCTGCTCCAGTGAGCACAACAGCTGCAGTCCCTGTTAGTGTGCCACAGCCGCAACCGGCTCCTAAGCCCGTTGCTCCAGCT
Source organism: Bacillota bacterium (assembly GCA_029781045.1). Lineage (GTDB taxonomy): Bacteria > Bacillota > UBA994 > UBA5500 > UBA5500 > UBA5500. The sequence continues at coordinate 229,172 of JAKOXL010000024.1, forward strand.
CCTAAAGCGGAAGTTAAGCCAGTCGCAAAAGCAGCTGCTGGGGAGAAGGATGTGACTGCTCCCATGCCGGGTACCATTCTAGACATCAAGGTTAATGTTGGTGATGCGGTAGAAAGAGGCACAACGGTTCTGATTCTGGAAGCAATGAAGATGGAAAACGAAATCGCTGCGCCTGCCGCTGGTACCGTAAAGGCCATACATGTAAGTAAAGGGGCAGCCGTCAATCCGGGTGACATCCTCATCACGATTGAATAGCCCCGAGGGGAGTGCATGATGTGATTTGGCAGACTTTGGTTGATCTGTGGTACGGCACGGGCTTTGCTAATATGACGGTGCAGAACCTAATCATGATTGGCATTGCCCTATTCCTGATTTATTTGGCTATTGCTCGTGGCTACGAGCCCCTGCTCTTGCTACCCATTTCCTTCGGTATGTTGATTGCTAACTTGCCTTTGGGTGGGCTGATGCAGGGCCCTACCACCAAACTGGATGGTTTGCTCAAAATCTTGGAGCAAAAAGAACTACTAACGGCGGCGGCAATTGCCGAGGTAAAGGCTGCCGGCGCCGACGGTCTTGGGGTGCTAATCCAGCTGTTGCTCAAGGCAGGCATGGATGCCAGCGCCATAGATTGGGTCTTGGCGAAAGGCCCCTTGTCGTTGGAAGCCTTAGTTAATGTGCTGCATAGTACAGGCGTGTTGACGGCAGCAGATGTTTCTGCCTTTGCAGCCTATAATCCCTCCCCTGGCGGGCTACTTTACTATCTCTACCAGGGCGTTAAACTGGGAGTATATCCGCCCCTCATTTTCCTAGGGGTGGGTGCCATGACTGACTTCGGTCCCTTGATTGCCAATCCCAAGACATTCCTCTTAGGTGCAGCTGCCCAATTTGGCATCTTCTTCACCTATGTCGTGGCAGCCTCTGTATTGGGCTTTACCCCACAAGAAGCCGGTGCCATAGGGATAATCGGGGGAGCCGACGGGCCTACGGCTATCTACACAGCTACCCGATTGGCACCACACCTGCTGGCATCGATAGCGATAGCCGCTTATTCCTACATGGCACTGGTGCCCATTATTCAACCCCCCATCATGCGGCTTCTAACCACCAAGGAAGAACGCGAGTGTGTGATGGAGCAGTTGCGGGTCGTGTCCAAGAAGGAGAGAATTCTTTTTCCCATCATTGTTACCCTAGCAGTGGGGCTCCTGCTACCAGATGCCATTCCCTTGGTGGCTATGCTTATGCTTGGTAACTTGCTAAGAGAATGTGGCGTGGTTGACCGCTTGTCTAAGACAGCACAGAACGAGCTGACCAACATTATCGTCATCTTCTTAGGCCTAACGGTGGGTGCCACCGCTAACGGGGAGAACTTCCTGCGGCCTCAGACTTTATATATCATCGCTCTCGGCCTTGTGGCTTTCGCTTTTGGAACGGTGGGCGGTGTATTGTTGGGTAAAATCATGTACAGACTTACCGGCGGTAAGGTTAATCCCCTCATCGGTTCTGCCGGTGTTTCCGCTGTACCCATGGCCGCTCGCGTGTCACAGATAGAGGGTCAAAAAGCTAATCCCACCAACTATTTGCTCATGCATGCCATGGGACCGAATGTGGCGGGAGTTATCGGTTCGGCTGTGGCAGCAGGTATACTCATATCAGTCTTGGGCTAGTTGCTATGATCTAGCCATAGCTGGCTCATAGCGGCCCCGTGAAGGTTTTCACCGAGGGGCCGCCTTCCCTTCAAAGAAAGGAGGCAACATGCGATGAAACCCATCGTTGTAGGCGTGTCTAACCGCCATTTACATCTCTCTCAAGCAGATTTGGAGACTCTATTCGGGCCTGGCTACCAGCTCACCAAAGTGAAGGACTTAGGCCAACCGGGTCAGTATGCCGCCGAAGAAACAGTTACCCTCATTGGTCCCAAAGGCAGCATTCCTGGTGTCCGAGTTCTCGGTCCCGTACGTTCTCGGACCCAGGTGGAGGTGGCAATGACCGATGCTTATCGCCTAGGCGTTAAGCCGCCGGTACGCGACTCAGGTAATCTGGAAGGTGCAGCTCCCATTACCATTGAGGGGCCTTGCGGTTGTGTCCAGTTGGAAGAGGCCGTAATCCTGGCCTGGCGCCATATCCATATGCATACCAGTGATGCGGAAGCCTATGGCGTTAAGGACAAGGACATGGTGCAAGTACGTGTGGGCGGAGATCGCGGTGTGATATTTGACAACGTGCTAGTACGGGTGCGAGATGATTTCGCTTTAGAAATGCATGTGGATACCGACGAAGCCAACGCCGCATTACTGCGCAATGGGGATGTAGTGGAAGTTGTGAAGCCCTAGTGTCTAGGAGTAAGACAGCCGATTCAGAGGCAACTGAATCGGCTGCTTTTCTTTTAATCGTCTTTCTTCGGACTTACCACCAGTTGATAAACTCCCATAGCTAACAAGTAGAGGGCAAAGATTCTGCGCAAGACAGTTGGTTCCAGTGTTTGGGCCAACTTGGCTCCTAAGAAGGCGCCCACCCCACCGCCAAGAGCCAGTTTTGCGGCCAGTCTCCATTGCAGGTTACCATACTTAAGATGGGTTATGATGGCCAGCAGGGAGGTGGGGAGGAAGATCACCAGAGAAATTCCCTGAGCCACATGCTGGGGTGTTCCCTGTAAGAGAACTAAACCTGGGACCAGCAGAGTGCCTCCACCGACGGCTAGACCAGCCAGGATTCCGGAGCACAGGCCGAGTATAGTGACTAACATCAGAAGAGCATGCGCAATCCAGTCAGCAACATGTAAAGGGCAAAGCCCTTCCGCAGCCAACTGGGTTTGCAGTAGTTCATGAGAATAGCGCCGCCAATGGCTCCAATGGATGTGGCCAGTGCCAGACCGAGAAGGGATGCAATTGGAACATGGCCGTGACGGTGGTAAACCAGCATGCTAATGATCGAAGTTGGTAGCACAATTAAGAGGCTGGTGGCGTGGGCCTGGTGCTGCTTGACTCCCAGCCAGTAAACCATACCTGGAATCAAGATGGTGCCACCTCCGATTCCTAACAAGCCGTTTACTACTCCGGCAGCGAACCCGATCAAACCGTAAGGAAGCCAGGACTTAGACTGCACTGTTGCCACCTCCCTCCTTTAGCTATTCCCCAAAGCAGGGAGGAAGATGAGAATCAAAGTACCGTTAGAATAATGGCAAAACCTATGGTGATTCCCAAGGCAGTAAGTAGGCGAGACGAATCGTGAGATGCGGGTATCAGCTCGTCAGCCACTACAAAGACCATGGCGCCCGCTGCAAAGGCCAAGCTTACAGCTATCGCTTGCGGTGAAAGCTGCAACAGTGCCAGACTAAGCAACGTTCCTATGGGCGTTACCAACGCTACTAGCAGACAGACACCAAGTATCTGCACTGGTTTCCATCCGCCGTAAAGCAAGGGAAGCGAAAGGCCGATGCCCTCAGGGATATTATGGAGACCGATGGCGATGGCTAAGAGAGTGCCCAACTCATCTGTGGCGGCAAAGCCGGCACCGATGGCCAAACCTTCCGGAAAGTCGTGGAGGGCAATTCCTAAGGCCACCAATATACCCATGCGAATAAAGGAATGGCGCTTGTCAAAGCTGCTTCTTCTGCGGCGTCGTCTGGCCATCCAATTGCTAATAGATGCTAGTAGTGCCATACCTATGGCGAAACCCATGATGGTGGAGCTGCGGGTACCGTGCTCTAGGGCGGCAGGCAGCAAATCAAGCGCTACCACCGCCAGCATAACCCCCGATGCCGTGCCTAACCAAAAAGCTAGGGCTCTGACATTGGGACGTCCAAGAAACAAGACTATTGCCCCACCCAACACGGTAGCTAACCCAGCCAGCAAACTAGAAAGCAAAACCTGCGGCAACTTGCGTGCCTCCCAGCCAAATTGATAAGCGAGATGCTTACACACCTCGCTTAAAACCTATTCCAAGAGCCACTTAGACATGCCTCAAATTACCGTTGATAGCTCCTTAAACCCTTCGCCTAGAACTTCATGGGCATCGATAACTATCACAAAAGCTCGACTATCAAGGGCCCTCACCAAGTTCTTGATGGTAATAATCTCGGAACGACTGACCACAACTAGCAGTGTCTTCTTGGGCGCTCGGCTAAAGCCGCCTTCACTATGTAAATAGGTGACGCCACGCTCTAAATCAACCATTATCTGTTGGGCAATGGCTTCAGCCTGATCGGAGACGATCAGCAAAGCCTTGACGGCGAAGAACCCCTCGTTCACGTAGTCAATCACCCGGGTGGTAACAAAAATCGAAACCAGAGCATACATGGCCAAGTTAGGACCGAAAATATACCCGGCGGCGGTGACCACAAGGGCGTCAATTAGTAGCAGGGCCTGCCCGATAGGGAGACCGGTAAAACGGTGCAACAGACCGGCGGCCAAGTCGGTACCGCCAGTGGAGCCGCGGGAGCGAAAAACGATACCCATACCAATACCAGTGACAACACCACCGTACAGTGCCCCCAAGATGGGGTCGTCAGTCCAGGGTGCAATGTTGCTAGTCACATATACCCAACCCGAAGTGGCCAAGCCACCGAGGACGGAGAACCAGCTGAAGCGCCAGCCGACCACCAAACCAGAGATAATAAGTAAAGGTACGTTTATCAGCAGAAGGGTGAAGCCGGGCTCAAATCCGGTCAGATGATATATGATGGTAGCAATACCGGCTGCACCGCCGGCAGCAATGCGGTTGGGAACTTGCAAGGCGTTTACTCCTACGGCTGTGATGAAAGATCCCAGGACAATTCCCATGTACTGGGCTATAGTTCGTGTGAGATGTCGGCGCATCCGAAGCCACTCCTAACTAAGTTGGTAAAGTAAGTTTACCATATGACAAGAAAACCGTGCAGGGTCCACTGTACGGTCATTCTTTTCTGTTAGCGTCTATCTCAATTTGCGCACTGCGGTTTCAATGCGCTCCAATGCCAGCTGAATGTTCTCGATGGAGTTGGCATAGGAAAGACGCAAATGACCTTCTCCGTATTCGCCAAAGTCGGTGCCTGACAACACTGCCACGCCCGCTTCTTCCAAGATGTAGTTGGCAATCTCGGAACTGGACTTGCCCAGTGCCCGAATATTGGGGAAGGCATAGAAGGCACCTAATGGTTTTCGACAGCTAATGCCAGGAATGGAGTTGAGGCCATCAACTATAATGTCGCGGCGCTTCTTAAACTCGGCCTTCATATGCTCCGCCCCCTCCTGGGAGCCGGTGAGCGCTTCTATACCAGCCATCTGGGTGAAGGCCGCGGCGCAAGAGTTAGTATTTATCGCCAGACGTGCCACGTGTTCCACCAGGTCCAGCGGCAGTACACCGTATCCGAGGCGCCAACCGGTCATGGCATATGTTTTCGAGAACCCGTCAAGAATAATGGTCCGTTCCTTCATCCCCGGTAGCGAGGCGATGGAAACCGGCTCATCCTCATAGACGAGGCGATCGTAAATCTCATCGGACATGATAAGTATATTCTTATCGCGGACCAGATCGGCTATCTGCTCCAGATTCTCCCGGGAAAGCAGACCTCCTGTGGGGTTGGCCGGCGAGTTGATAATGATCAGCTTGGTGCGCTCATTGATTTTCCGCGCCAGATCATCAATGTCCAATTTGAAGTCATTTTCTTCTAACAAAGGCATAGGAACAGCTTTACCACCCACAAAGTTGATGGCCGATTCGTAGATGGGGTAGCCTGGATTAGGATAAATCACTTCATCACCCGGGTTAATAAGCGCCAACATGGTGTACAGCATAAGGGGTTTGGCACCGGGCATAAGCACTATTTCTTCTGCCTTTGCTGGTACCTTCTTGTACTTGGTCACATAACTGGCAACCGCTTGGCGAGCTTCCTGTATACCACAGGCGGGAGTGTAATGGGTATAACCGTCGTTGAGGGCCCTAATAGCCGCATCGATAATGTTGCGAGGTGTATCGAAATCGGGCTCTCCGATTTCTAGGTGTACGATGTGCTTGCCCTGAGCTTCAAGAGCCTTTGCCTTGGCCAATACCTCGAAGGCCCTTTCCGTCCCCAAACGCTGCATGCGCGTTGCCAACATCTGGTTGATCACAGCTAATCCCCTCTTCTTGAACTATTTTCTGTTTAGCACTCTGCGAACTGCAGTCATGATATCTCTATGGGTAAGGCCATACTTGATCGCCAGTTCATCGGGATTCCCCGATTCACCAAAGGTATCCATAATGCCTACCATCTCGACGGGTACGGGCTTGTTCTTCACCAATACTTCCGCCACCGCACCGCCTAATCCGGCGTTAACCTGATGTTCTTCCACAGTCACAATAGCCCCGGTTTCCTCCGCCGCGGCCACGATGGCCTCTGTATCAATGGGTTTGATGGTATGCATATTAAGCACACGGCAAGAGATGCCTTCCTGTGCCATCTGATCTGCAGCTAAGAGCGCTTCATAGAGAATGGGCCCACAACCGATAATGGTTACATCGGTGCCAGCCCGCAGTAGGTTGGCCTTACCAAACTGCCATTCATCCTCTTCTTTAGTGAATATGGGAGTAGCCTCGCGAGCAAAACGCAGGTATACGGGGCCGGGGATTTCAGCGGCCGCTAGAGTGGCTTTCCGACCTTCAATGGCGTCGCAAGGAACTATCATTTTCATGTTGGGTATGACCCGCATAAGCGCAATTTCTTCTAAAGCCTGGTGGGTGGCGCCATCCGCACCAACGGAAATGCCTCCGTGCATGCCACCGATCTTTACATTCAGGTTGGCGTAGCAGATGGTGGTGCGAATTTGATCCCAGGCTCGGCCTGCAATGAAGACGCCGTAGGTGGTGGCAAAAGGAATTTTGCCGCCCATGGCCAACCCGGCGGCAGTGCCTAACATATCCTGTTCGGCAATGCCGATATCAAAGAAACGTTCTGGATACTTATCTCTGAACCAGTTGGTGCGGGTAGACATGGCCAAGTCTGCGTCCAAAACGACCACATCAGGGTTTGACTCACCAAGAATCAGTAATGCCTCGCCGTAGCCATCTCGTGTGGGTTTCTTAATCATGAATCTAGACCTCCTCCAGCTTAGTTGGCCAACTCGGCCAAAGCCTTGGCTAGCTCTTCTTGGTTAGGAGCCCGCCCGTGCCAGCCGGCCACGTTTTCCATGAAGGAAACGCCCTTGCCTTTAATGGTTTTCGCGATGATCACGCTAGGCTTGTCCTTCACATTCTCGGCTTCATCATAGGCAGCCAGCACTTGCTCCAGATCATGGCCATCGATGGAAATGACGTGCCAGTTGAAAGCCTGCCACTTATCCGCAAGGGGATGGAGCCCAATAACTTCTTCCACTGGGCCGTCTATTTGCAGGTTATTGTAGTCCACTATGGCACAAACACTTGACAGTTTGTAATGAGCAGCTGTCATAACCGCCTCCCATACTTGGCCTTCTTGCAGCTCCCCATCGCCTAGCAGGCAGTAAACCCTATAATCTTGCTTATTCAACCGGGCGGCCAAGGCCAAACCGTTGGCTTGTGATAGGCCTTGCCCTAAGGAACCGCTGGAGTTGTCAATACCAGGTAGGCTTAACATACTAGGATGTCCTTGTAATCGGCTTCCCAGTTTGCGTAGAGTGAGGAGCTCCTCGACGGGGAAATAACCGGCGCGGGCTAACACGCTATAGAGGACGGGAGCCACATGTCCCTTGGAAAGAATAAAACGGTCCCGGTCTGCCCAATCAGGGCGCTGGGGATCGTGCCGCATCTTGGCGAAATAGAGGCCAACCAGCAACTCCACAGAAGACAGGGAGCCGCCCGGATGCCCCGAACCGGCTGCTGCCGTCATCTTCACAATATCTCGCCGTACCTCTTTGCAGAGCGCTTTCAGTTCCTGCAGATCAGCTCGCATTGGCGCATAGTCTCCTTTCAACAATAGCATATATTAACTGGCATTTTACCCTCATTGATTATAGCATATTAGAAAAGCCGACACACATCTACACGGTTTTGACGGGGTTAAAGTTTGTTCGCTCTTGGGTGAGGAGAGCAAAGCTCCACGGGAGTATCTGGAGTCGCAGAATAGATTCTACGGTATGGAAGCTCCGTTCAGTTCAAATAGTGTTCCATCAATTTCTACATATATCGCCACATTCCGCGTTTGGGGGTTAAGTGGAGGGAACACTAAGGTATAGCGCCAGATGTGGCAACCGACGGACTCCATGCCCTCAATGTGGAGTTGTTGATAGCGTTGCCCCAAGTCATCGACGATACTGGCCGTGATACTGGCGGGTGCGTTAACTGTTGACTGATCTAGTTGTTCTAGCAGCAAGGAGATCCGGGTGTGGTTCTTAGTCGTGGCCAGCGGTGAATGGATGACATAGTTCTTGTGCTTAGCTATATACTCCAAGCTCAACCGCCGCCCGTCTTCTAGGCAGAAGACACTGGAGGGAGCCGGCGGCGGGGAGCTTTCCTGCACTTGACGATCAGTGTTGAGATAATAAACAAAGACGTCTTCCGTCTTGGCGGGAAGAACCAGGCTAATTCCGGTAGTAAGCAACACCAAGAAGGTTAGCAGCAGAAAGGCTTTACGCATGCACATCACCTCTTTGCTGCAGTTTACGCTTAGAGAGGTCCAATAATGTGCAGAAATCCCTGGCTTTCGCCAGGGATAAGAGTCATTCAGGCTAAGTCTAACAGCAACTCACCAATCTTGAAGTAGGTGATGAGAGCTAGGGCATCTACAATGGTGGTGATCATCGGCCCAGCCATGATAGCTGGGTCCAGGTGCACCAGCTGAGCCAAGATAGGGAGTGTACTGCCCACCAGCTTGGCAAGGACAACGGTGACTACCAATGTTAAGCTAACAACAAGGGCGACTTCCAGCGGGTACTTCTCCAAGAGCAGAATGCGTAGGAAATTGACCGATGCTAATCCCAAGCTAACCAGACTGCTGACGGCCAGTTCTCGCAGTACCACCCGCCACCAGTCCCTAAGTTGGATATCACCTAGAGCCAAACCTCGGATAACGAGAGTAGATGCCTGCGAACCAGCATTGCCGGCCGTATCCATTAACATGGGGATAAACACGGCCAAGATCACAACTTGCGCCAGTAGTTCTTCATAACGCAGCATGATGCGCCCAGTAAAGAGGGCAGAAATCATCAGAACCAGGAGCCAGCCGAAACGCTGGCGGGCCAACTTGAATATGGAAGCAGACAGATAAGGGGTATCACTGGGCTGCAAAGCAGCCATGCGCTGAATGTCTTCCGTGGCTTCTTCGTCAACTACATCAATAATGTCGTCGCTTGTAACGATACCTTTCAGTATCCCATTTTCATCGACAACTGGAAGGGCCATCAGGTCGTAACGCCGGAAGAGGGCCGCCACCTGCTCCTGATCTTCTGTGTCGGTTACTTGCACCGGGTTAGTGCGCATGATGGAGGCTATTTGCGCACTGGGTGGAGCTAGGACCAACTCGCGCAAAGAAAGCACGCCAACTAAACGACCACTTCTATTTGTTACATAGGTATAGTATATGGTTTCTGCCTTCTCTGCCTCGGCCCGGATTACTTGCAGGGCCTGTTCCACCGTCCACTCGGGGCGCACCGTAAGGTACTCGGTGGTCATGAGACCGCCTGACGACTCTTCTTCGTAGGCTAGTAGGTTGCGCAGAGGGCTGTCGCTGGGCAGAGCTGATAGAATCCTCTCTTTCAGTTCAGCTGGCAGCCATCGTAGCATATCGACTGCGTCGTCATCCGACATGGCTTCAATAATCTCTAAAGCCAATTCGGTCGGCACCATGCTAAGAAGTCGATTGGCTTGAAACTCATCAAACTCCTGTACCACTATAGCCAGCATCTCAGGGCTAATGTGGGGTAGAAGCTGCATTAGCTCTTCATCGGAAAAAGAGGCTAAGGCGTCGGCCAAGTCGGCCGGCATGGCATCAGCAAAGAGACTATCCAGTTGGCTTGGGTTTTCCAGCAATAGCTGTCTGATCAGTTCTTTAGGCAATTTCAGCACCACCTTTGCAGGTGGCGCCACCAACGATCATCTTTCTGAGCATAAGAAGCGCCTCCTTTGCGAGGAGGCGCTCATAAATGGCCTGTTCTAGGGCACAAGAAACTAGGCGCCGCAAGAATTGGGCCCGACGACGCGCCTCCTCAGAATATATTGGATTGTCTTCGGTAGAGGATAACCGTCGCTTTCCACGACCCAATTCACCTCTTAATAGAATGAATTTGGGAGCTATTACTCCCTAACCATTACCATACTATGCATAGGAGAGGCAGTTGTCAATGCGATTGAAGCCATTTGATCGGCAATGACAAAAATTAAATCTTATGCCGCTCCCAACGTAAGTAGAACAGCTATTCCCACAGAGATATGATTGGCATTGGTATCTGGCTGGTTTTGTCGTACAATAAATTGGGGGTGTTTACCTTGAGTACAAGATCGAAACGATACTATAAGATCATCACCTATGGTTGTCAGATGAATGAGCATGATGCGGAAGTTCTGGCAGGTCAGCTGGAGGAGCTTGACTACTTACCCACGGAAGAGGAAAACAGGGCTGATCTGATAATCTTAGTTACCTGCGCTGTTCGTGAGCATGCGGAGCAGCGAGTCTATGGTAAGATTGGCGAGCTTTATCGCTTGAAACAGGCAAACCCCAATCTGGTGTTGGCTGTTGGCGGCTGCATGTCGCAGCAGAGTGAGGTGGCAAAAAAACTTAAGCAGCGCTTCCCCTACCTGGACATTATCTTTGGCACCCACAATCTAGCTGACTTCCCCGACCTGTTGCGGGCCGCCGCCGAAAGCCAAGAAACAGTTATGGAGATCTGGGACCGGGAAGGTGAAGTGAGGGAGCACTTGCCGCGGGTGCGCCAGGATGGCTTAAAGGCCTGGACTACCATTATGTATGGTTGCAACAATTTCTGCACTTACTGCATTGTTCCCTATGTGCGAGGTAGAGAACGCAGCCGACAACCGGAGAGTATAATCGCTGAGGTAAGAGAGCTGGTGGATAGGGGCTATAAAGAAGTAAGCCTCTTGGGCCAAAACGTGAACAGCTATGGCAAAGATTTAGGTCGCGATTATGACTTTGCCGATCTTCTATACGCTGTCAATGAAACGGGTATTGAGCGCATCCGCTTCACGACTTCCCATCCGAAGGATATCAGCCCACGGCTGATAGAGGCTATGGCTAAGTGTGAGCACGTGATGGAGCACCTGCACCTGCCAGTGCAGGCCGGTAGCAACCGCATCCTGCGGGCCATGAACCGCCGTTATACACGGGAACGCTATCTGGAGTTGATTGAGCAAATCCGCAAAGCTGTTCCCAACATCACCCTTACCACGGATGTCATCGTTGGTTTCCCCGGAGAAACGGAGGAGGACTTTGCCGACACCTTGAGCTTGGTGGAAACGGTGCGTTATGACGCCGCTTTTACTTTTGCCTATTCACCCCGCGGCGGGACACCGGCGGCCAAAATGCAGGAGCAAGTGCCGGAAGCGGTGCGTAAAGACCGGCTGCTCCGTCTGATCGAACTGCAAAACCGTATCAGTTTGGAGCGCAATCAAGAGCTGATCGGCGGTGAGCAGGAGCTGTTGGTGGAGGGGCCTAGCAAGAATGATCCAGATAAACTAACCGGCCGTACCCGCGGCAACAAGCTGGTGCATTTTGTGGGGGCAGAAGGACTAACGGGGCAAATCGTGCAGGTGCGTATTACTGATGCGCAAACCTGGAACCTCTTTGGTGAGCTCATCTGAACCCTTCCCAGCTGGCCGTGCTGAGATTGAGATTACCCAAAGAGATCCAGGCCTTTCCTATAGCAGGAATTGGTTTCCGCTACTCGAATAAATGCATACTGTTAGTGGTCGGCCTACTGTGCATCACTATGCTGCCACTGCCACGTTTGCTTTTGCTCGGCTACGGGGCCGATGGCCTTTTGGAGGGGCGCCCCTTCTCAGAGGGGATTTCTCCGGTGCAGGGTGCCACTTGCCATAGCCGTAATTGAGTCTACTTCCAAAATGGACCGTCTGCTGGCAGGTGGCATCTTGCTGAATCTCAAACTCATGCCATAGCTCTTGGCCGATGAGGCGGCGATAGGGGAATAATGCAGTTGGTGCCCATCTATTTCCGCCTGGATGGCCATCACATACGATTTAACGTGAGGAATGCGGCCACCTGCGGACCCCAAGAGTCTCCTGAACAGTTTCGGGACCTGATTGCTCGTGTGGGCGGCTATGGCGACTATTTTTGCAACCTAAGCCGACCATTGCATAATAAGATAACAGCTCGCACTGAGCACCAGCAGGTTTAACAAATAGGAAATAGAGGTGACAAATTATGCAGAAGAAAGCCGATGTAGGTGTATTTGGAGGTTCTGGGTTCTACAGTTTCCTTTCCGACGTGGAAGAGGTACATATTGAAACGCCCTATGGTAGTCCCAGCGATACCTTTAGGTTGGCTCGTCTAGGCGACAAAGTGGTGGCCTTCTTGCCGCGTCACGGTTCCAAACACACCATTCCGCCCCACAAGATCAACTATCGCGCCAATTTGTGGGCCATGCACAGCCTGGGTGTGCGTCACATTATAGCCCCCGGTGCAGTAGGCAGCTTGCAGGCCCATATTGCCCCTGGTGAGTTTGTTATCTGCGATCAGTTTGTTAATCGTACCTGGGGACGGGCCGATACATTCTTTGAAGGTCCGGAAGTGCGGCATGTGAGTGCCGCCGATCCCTATTGCCCTCGTTTGCGGGCTCTCATTGCCAATGTGGCCGAAGACTTGGGTATCAAGGCTCATCCAAACGGCACCATGGTGGTTATTAATGGGCCTCGTTTCTCTACGAGAGCAGAAAGCCGCGAGTATAGTGCCAATGGTTGGCATGTAATCGGCATGACTGGGTACCCCGAGGCCATGCTGGCAAGGGAGCTGGAAATCTGTTATGCCAATATTTCACTTGTTACCGACTACGATGTCGGTTTGGAAGGGCGTTCCGATATAGAGGCGGTCACCCACCAGGCGGTGATGGAAGTCTTTGCCAAGAACGTGGATAACGTCAAACGCCTGCTGTTCTCCGTAATTGAACGCTTACCCCTTGACGCAGAGCGCAATTGTGTTTGTGCCACTGCTTTGGCGTCAACGGGAGAATAGCATTTCGAAGTAGATTCTTGGCTGAAAATGTTGACAGCCATCGTCGAGGCGGCATATAATAAGCAAAAGATTTAGGCGTTGATGCGGAGGAGTAGTACCCTCTTTCGCCCCAGAGAGGGAAGGTCACCGGCTGCAAGCCTTCCTGGTGGAAATGGTACGAACGTCGCCGCGGAGCTTTGCGGTAAGCCCTTTCAGGTTAAGCCGCACGGGTTTGCCCGTTAGCGCAAGAGCGAGTGCAGGGTTCTCCTGCAGTAAGGTGGTACCGTGGAAGCGAGCCTTCCGCCCTTATGGGGTGGAAGGCTTTTCTATTACTAGGGATGTTCGTGTTTGAAAAGGAGGTTGTGTCTATGAGCGAAAAGCATCTGCCGACCGTCTACGACCCCCAGGCCGTGGAGGAGAAATGGTATCGCTATTGGCAAGAGAAGGGTTACTTCCATGCGGAAGTAAACCCCAATAAAGAACCTTTTACCATCGTGATTCCGCCACCTAATATCACCAGTGCTTTGCATATAGGGCATGCTATGAACAACGCCCTGCAAGACGTGATCATTCGCCGTAAGCGCATGCAGGGTTATGAAACCCTGTGGATGCCAGGCACCGATCACGCCAGTATTGCCACCACGGTGAAGATAGAAGAAGCCTTGGCAAAGGAAGGCCTTACTCGCCATGACCTGGGTCGAGAGAAGTTTCTGGAGCGGGCTTGGGATTGGTACAAGGAGTACGGCGGGACCATCATTAATCAGCTAAAGAAGATCGGTTGTTCTTGCGACTGGGAGCGGCTGCGATTCACCATGGATGAAGGTTGTTCTCGGGCCGTACGCGAAGCCTTTGTGAAGTTGTATAATGAGGGATTGATTTACCGGGGCAGTTATATCACCAACTGGTGCCCCAGTTGTCAAACGGTTATCTCCGATGATGAGGTGGAGCATGAGGACCACGATAGCCAAATCTGGCACCTACGCTATCCGTTGGCTGATGGCAGTGGTTATATTGAAGTAGCTACCACCCGCCCCGAAACCATGTTGGGCGATACGGCTGTGGCCGTGCACCCAGAGGATGAGCGCTATCAGGCTCTGGTTGGGAAGGAAGTTCGGCTGCCGCTTATGGATCGTCTCATACCCATTGTTGCCGACGACTACGTGGATCCCGAGTTCGGTACTGGTGCTGTTAAGGTTACCCCAGCCCACGACCCCAATGACTTTGCCATTGGCCTGCGGCACAAGCTGCCCCAGGTGGTGGTCATCGGGAAAGATGGCAAGATGACGGCCGCGGCCGGCCAGTATGCGGGACTAGAACGTTACGAAGCCCGAAAAGCAGTGGTGGCTGATTTGGAAAGCGGTGGCTATTTGGTGAAGATTGAGCCCCACCAGCATTCGGTGGGCCACTGCTACCGTTGCCATAGCGTCATCGAGCCGCTGGTAACGCTACAATGGTTCGTGAAGATGGAGCCCTTAGCCAAACCTGCCATCGAGGCGGTACGCCGCGGCGATACTCGCTTTGTGCCCGAACGGTTTGCGCGCACCTACTACCACTGGATGGAGAATGTGCACGACTGGTGCATTTCCCGTCAACTGTGGTGGGGGCATCGCATCCCAGTCTGGTATTGCCAGGACTGTGGTGAAGTGATGGCGGCTGTTGAAGACCCCACCAACTGCAGCAAATGTCAATCAAAGAACTTGCAGCAAGACCCCGATGTGTTGGATACCTGGTTCAGTTCGGCCCTCTGGCCTATGTCTACCCTCGGTTGGCCCGATGAGACTCCCGAGTTGGAGTATTTCTTCCCCACCGATGTGTTAGTCACCGGTTACGACATCATCTTCTTCTGGGTCGCTAAGATGATCTTCAGTGCGCTGTATTTCAAAGGCCAAGTGCCTTTTAGAGATGTGCTACTCCACGGCTTGGTGCGTGATGCCGAGGGACGTAAGATGTCCAAGTCATTGGGCAACGGCATTAACCCCTTAGAAGTGATTGAGCAATATGGAGCCGACACGTTGCGGTGGAGCTTGCTGACGGGTAGCACTTTAGGCAACGATACCCGCTATTATCAGGAGAAAATTGAAGCGGCCCGCAACTTTGCTAACAAATTGTGGAACGCCTCTCGTTTTGTGCTCATGAACTTGGGCGACTTCGGGGCAGAAGAAATAGATGCAGAGCACAATCTTGAGCTGGCCGATCGTTGGATACTCAGCCGCATCAACGAAGTGACCAAAGAGGTTGACTACTTCTTGGATAGCTACAACTTCGGTGAAGCAATGCGTAGCCTCTATGAGTTCACCTGGAACGAGTACTGCGATTGGTACATCGAAATCGCCAAGAGTCGCCTTTATGGTGAAGACGAAAGGGCTAAGGTTACAGCCAAGTCGGTCTTGGTCCATGTGCTGGAGCAGACGCTGCGCCTGTTGCATCCTTTCATGCCTTTTATCACTGAGGAAGTGTGGCAACACCTGCCGCAAACCGGAGAGAGCATTATGATTGCACCTTGGCCTGAGTTTGAAGAGGCCTTGGAAGACAAAGGCGCGGAGCAGGCCATGAGCATGGTGATGGATGCCATCAAAGCAGTGCGCAACATCCGGGCCGAATTGGGTGTGGCGCCGGGCAAACGGGTGGAGTGCCACATTCATGCGGTGGGTCCCGCAGAAAAGGACCTTCTAGAGGAGGCGGCCCCCTACTTCCATAAACTGGCGGGAATCTCGCGGTTGACCATCGGGCTCTTTGGCGATGCTAAGCCTCCTAAGGCCATGTCAGCGGTGGTTAGCGGTGCCGAACTCTATCTGCCTCTCAGTGGGTTGATTGATATCGCCCAAGAGATCAAGCGTCTAGAGGCCGAGTTGGAAATGCTTAACCAAGAGGTATCGCGAGGAGAGAAAAAACTGTCCAATCCGGGTTTTGTCAACAAGGCACCGGCGGAAGTGGTAGAGAAGGAGCGAGAGAAGCTGGCTGATTGGAAGCTGAAACGTCAGCGGGTGGAAGAACGCCTAAGAGAGCTGCAGGGCTAGACAGTGCAGCAAGATTTAGGGGCTGTTGCAATACAGCCCCTTTTCCCACCAGTTTTGTTGTGCTAGGTAGGTGGTTATAGCTGGAGGAGAAGTATATGGACATTTGCTATCTGCGGCGAGGGAACAGCAAGCAAAAGGCAGCCTATGATGTGTTGGAGAGGCTGAAGTTATTTACTGTCCTCAGGAGATATGATCCAGTTCTAGTAGGGACGATTCCCATCGGAATCGATGTGGCGAACAGTGACCTTGACATTATCTGCGAAGTTCATGAACATGAGGAGTTTGAGAGGATTATCCCCAGTCTGTATGGAAGCTATGAAGGATTCCAAGTCGACAGGCAAGTGGTTGATGGACTTGAGACAACCTTAGTGAGCTTTGTCGCTGATGGGTTCTGTGATATTTGGCCAAGCTCAGCCAGTTATGAAGCAGAATGGTTACCTCCATATGATGATAGAGCATAGATTATTGGTTCTAGGGGGAGAAGCATTACGCGCGGACATACGGAGGTTGAAAACTCTGGGAATAAAAACGGAGCCCGCCTTTGCGTACTACTTGGGGCTTAAGCAGGATCCCTATGCTGCCTTGTTGGAGCTATCCTCGCTCTCAGACGACGTGCTATTGCAGCTGTTACAGCGAGTCGGCAGATAATCAATTGTCAACAGTGTTCCCGCGTTCCCTGGGAGCAGCAGGGGCCTAAGAAGCATCGTGGCTTTAACTAGTGTCCTGGCAGAGTCCCCCGATTCAGTTAGGCTTTTCCTTGCGTCGAAAATGGGTGGTTGTTGTGCCATCGCGTAACACAGCGATGGCTTTTATGCTTCCTTCCCCGGCTGGGCGATAGTAACAGGCGCGCGCCCGGGCTGGGTGTTTACCGTGAAGTTTGGGACAGTAGAACGCCTTTACACCCTTAACAAGGATGATATTCCATGCATCGACCCCGTATTGGATATAGCTTGCCTGCAAGCAGGAAATCTTAGGATTTTTTTGGGCGGGCCCGGACAAAATAAGTCAGGAACGAATTACGGGGGGGATGCTCTTTGGTTAGGGATTACTTTAGCCTTGTTCGCCACCCAGATAATGCGGCTTTGTTTCAGGCAGTAGAAATGTCTATTCTGGCAGCGCAAAGCGGCCTACCGTTGCATATTCATGCCGAAGGCTTGCGGGGCACAGGCAAGACCAGTATTCTGCGGGCCGCTAAGAGTATTGTCCCACGGATAGAGCGGGTAAAAGGCTGTCTGTTTAACTGTGATCCTCAGGCTCCCCATTGTCCGGAACACGCTTCTTTAGGACCAGCAGAAATCGCTCAGCTTGGTACTGAATGGATACCGATGCCCTTCCTCGAGATCTCCCATTCTGCCAAAGTGGCCACTGTAGTTGGTGGTATTGACTTAGAACGACTGGTAAACCGTGCCCACCCAGAGGCCGCCCTCTTACCGGGTACTTTAGCACAGGCCCACCGAGGAATTGTGTTTGTGGACGAGATCAACCGGCTGGCTGATACGTCGCCCGAACTGGCCGATGTTCTGCTTGATGTTATGGGAACTAAGCCTGGTCGCCTGCAAATAGAAGACCCAGGTCTGCCGAAAATTGAGATAAGCAGTTTGGTAACCGTTTGGGCAGCCTCCAACCCCGATGAGGATCCGGGGCCCTTGGAAGGCATTCGTCGCCAGCTGGCTGATCGCTTTGACCTCTGCATTGGTGTAAAACGCCCTACCAGCTTTGCTACTCTGATGGCCATTTTGCAGCCCCAGCAGGAAAGCCTACAGCAAACCGAGAAGGGGCGGCAAGCTGTGGCGGCCCGCCTGAGCAATGGCCTGGGGCGTTTGCAACAGCTAGAAGTTGGTGTAGATATCCTCTCCTTCTTGGCTCAGACTTACCTTGACCACGGGCTTGAGAGTCTGCGGGCCTTAGAGGCTATTACTTTGGCCGCTAGATTGCATGCGGCTCTGGCGGGCAAAAAGCAGGTGGATAAGGCCGACTTGCAGGCAGTGATTCCTTTGGCCCTTAAACACCGGGCAGCCCCCCATGTAATAGCTGATATAATGGAATGCCTAAGTAAGAAAGGGCAAGAAAAGCCGGTTGAGGTGCAAGAGGTGCCTGCGGTTGCTATGGAAACGGGAGCACAAAACCGAGGCTTTCTCAGTCGCCTTTTCGGCTCTTTACGAGAGCAGGAGTCAGAAGAGAAAAGAGGGCACCTCACTGTGTCGACACCGTTAGCCATGCCCCCCCGTGGTGAAGAAAAACGTGCGGCTGTGGTGGAGAGCAATCTGCTTAATCCTGAGCTGATAACTATAGTAGCCCCTCCCAATGCGGCTAAACCGCTGACTGAGGTGGCGGAAGGTCGTATGGTTATGGGTGAGGCTGAGCTTGACCGTGATAAGTAACATCTATTTCAGCAAACAAAGGGATCTACTGCGCTACCTGAAGGCGGATGCTGGCTGCCGTGTGGGGGAGGCCGCCGTATGTAGCCGCAAGGTGCACATGGTGGATCCCTACCATCCGGAAATTGTGACGGTGGTAAGCAATGCTGATGCGGGACAGGTGTTTTACAAGCGCCGGCGTCCCGGCGAGATCATTCATATGGATATCTTCCACGAAGTTGGGAAGATCAGTCCCCAACCAATCGCCCAGGCGGTACGGAAAGGGATAGAGCACTACGCCCAGCATGTCACTCTGGAACGGGGTTATGAAGAGGCCAAGAACTTACACCAGTTGGCCCATTTCTTCGATGTCCAAACCGGCACTGGTGGCGGTCGAGTCACTGGCTCCCAACTATTTGGGCAAAAAGAATCGGTAAAGAAGGCACATTTAAACCACGTACATCTCAGCGGAAAACTGGGAGACCATGATCTGGCCGCCGTGTTCTTCATTGTGGCTGCCGTTGAGCGGGAGATCCTGCGGCAGGGCTTGGAACTGCGACGTATTGAGTTGCTTCAGCATGAGCAGAACCAGTTTACAACCCAGTACGAGGACCTTTCTCCCTATACGGCTTTCACCGATAGTTTTCTGCGTGAGCAACCCCCTCTATCCGACGATCAGGCCTACGGCTACGAGCTGGCCATGGTAGCCGATATTATGGAAAGCTTGAATGATCTGCAGGAACTAAGCCATATGCTCAAGGAAGTGCAGGCTGGTGGGCGCTTGCCCTCAGGCGGAACCTATGGCTCCTGCTGGCAAGACACATGGATCAAGGTGGAAGGGTATGGTCTAGTCTCCCGTCAGGGCAATCGTTACCGCCTAACTGAGGCCGGTTTAGAATTGAGTCGGCGCTTGTTAGTCAACGCCAGGGAGATCGAGACCAGTTTGCGGCAACAGAGCATTCTGTGGGCAAAACAGGCGGGGTGGAGTGGAGGAAACCTCGGTGCCCCCTATGGAGGTGAAACGGTGCGCCGAGGGCTAACTAGGCGTAAAGTTGTGCCGTGGAGGGGGGAGTTCTTGGCTGTAAGCCCTACCATTATCAACGCCTTCACGCGCTCCGGGCTGTTGAGGGGAGAGCAGTGGAGTATTGCACAAGAGGACTTGCGTTTCGAGCAGCGGCAAGCCAGAAGCAGTATTGACATCTGCCTCTTGCTGGATGCATCTGCCAGCATGTTGGGTAAGCGAATCAAGGCAGCCAAGAATCTGGCGGAGCACCTAGTGCAGAACAGTCGGGACCGCATTTCGGTAATAACCTTCCAGGAGCAGGCGGTGAATGTGGTGGTGCCCTTTACCCGCAATCGACTGCTTATTAGGCGCTGTCTTGACACCATTAAGCCGGGGGGATTGACTCCTTTGGCTGCCGGGTTGCGCAAAGCAACCGATCATATACGGGCCCAATGTCGCCGTCCCGGCCTCTTATTGCTGGTCACCGATGGTATCCCCACCCTAGGGGAGAAAGAGGTGGACCCTTTGCAGGACGCACTGGTAGCGGCCCGAGACTTCCGGGCCAAAACCAACTTTCATCTCTGCTGCATCGGTCTGCAACCGAATCACAATATCCTGCGTAAAGTCGTGGGCGAGGCCGCCGGTAGCCTACATATTATTGAAGAACTGGATGCAGCCAGTCTCCTGCGCATTGCGGCTAGCGAGCGTAACAAGGCTGGGCAGTAAGAAGTCTGTCGGTACCATAGAGATAAGGGACTGTTTGCTGACAGTCCCTTATTGCTTATATACTATTTACTCAACTTAAAGGCGCCTATGGCTGTCCGCAGTTGATCAGCTAAGCGGCTAAGATCATTGGCCGCCTTGCTAATCTGCATGATCTGTGATGTCTGCTCTTGGGAAGCGGCCGTAACTTGCTCTGCCGAGGCCGCGCTTTGAGTGGATACGGCACTCACGTTATGAATCACTTGTACCACCGATTGGGCGTGCTCCATTAATGCCTGCAAACCCGAGGTTATACCGGCCACTTGATTGTCGGTCTGCTCGATGGCCTCCGTAATGCTATGGAAGGAATCGGCGGTTTGCTGCACCGCGGAACGGGCATGGGCTGCCGCCTGGCGGCTGGCTTGCATTTCTTGTACCGCCTGCTCCGTCCCATGCTTCACTCGTCTGATCAGTTCTGCGATCTCCTTGGTGGAGTTGTCGGTCTGTTCCGCCAAGACTCGCACCTGCTCAGCCACCACCGCAAAGCCTAGGCCGTGCTCACCGGCGCGGGCTGCCTCTACCGCCGCGTTCAAGGCCAGTAGATCAGTCTGACCTGATATGCCGCCAATAATCTCCACGATGCGGCCGATTTCCTCCGAATAGAGGTTTAGCTGGCGGATTGTGGCTTCCGCATTATCAACGGCGTTAACTGTTTGCTCCACTGCCCGGTTCTGCTCATCCACCACCAGAAGTGCCTGGCGGGCCATTTCCTTAACTTGTCTACTGGTCGCTCCGGCTTGCGTAGCCTGATCCAACATACGTTGTGCCGAAGCGGCCATCTCTTCCACCAGATGACTGCCGTGGGTTGCTTCTTCTGCTAGACGGGCAGCGCCGGTGGCTACTTCTTGAATGGTAGCACTGACCTGTTCCGTAACATAACCAGCTTCCTGAGCATTAAAGGCTAGCGTTTCAGAGGCCGCCACCAACTCGCGGGCGGCTCCTTCCATATCTCCCACCAGCTGGCGTAGACTCCTGACCATGGCATTAAAGTTGTTGGCCAGCACTTCCAGTTCGTCTTTAGTCGATATTTCTACTTGCTGATCCAGCTGACCGCTGGCCAGGACCGACGTGGCTGCCGAGAGGCGAGTGATGGGGTTTACCAACGTGCCCGAATAGAAATAGACTAACGTACCCGCAGCCAGCAAGCAAACAAGTCCCACCAGGATGATGTTACTCTGGCCTCCCATCTGAGCATATGTAGCCGTCTTGGTTGGAATGAGATGGGTTAGCCCCCAATCGGTGGTGGCCACTGGCGCATAGGAAATCAGGTAAGGGGTCCCATCCAGCGGGAAGGCAGTAATACCACTCTCACCGAGCAGCACATCTCGGTAGGCATCACCAATGGCCCCATGTCGAACTCCTCGCCGTAAATCGCCCTGCATAATGGCACTGGGATCGCTGCTCAGCACTGCCTCGCCAGACTGGTTGATAACAGTAATTTGACCTCCGGCAGATGCTAACCAATCTGAAAACGATTGCAGATTGAGCAAATAGCCAAAGACTCCTGCGATCTCGCCATTATCGGCCGTGATGGTGGTCCAAATAGGCATTTGCCAATAGCCTTCAGCGTGAAGTAAGGGGTCAGCAACACCGGCGGCTAGCTCACTCAAGGGCAGAGCTGCCAGGTCGTCCCAGATAGCTCCTACGGCTAGAATCTCATCTTGCCAGCGTAAGTATACACCCGTCAAGTCGGAGTTGGCTGCCAGTAAACGCTCAAGGTCCTCGGTTGTCAGTTGTGTTGCAGGGGTAAGGGTAAGGGTATGGTACAGTTGGTCTTGATACTGGTCAATCTGTTGGCGTAGCTGTTGGGCCAATGTCTGCGTATTGGCCAATGCCTCCGCCCGCACAATGGAGGACAGAGTGTTACTTACAGTTTTGCTTAGAGTAAGGCCAACTGCAACGATGGCAATAGCTATGAGAATGATAACGGTTAGGGTCAAGCGGTTGCGCAAGCTCCCATATGTAGTGCTTTTGCTCATGCTGAAACCTCCTTGGCGTCCTCTATGGAAAACAATGCTATAGTACTTATTTGGACGTATTTTGACATTTTCCTTCTAGATTTGCCAAAGTTCATATCCCCATGCCGTCTACCCCTTTGGGTATTGGCAGGATATTGACCGCATGAGGGTGAATCTTCTTAAGGGGAAGAAGGTGAGACATCTTGCGGGATGAAGTTTGGCAGATTAAGGAAAGAGAGCGGGAGCTAGCTCGTGCCATCGCACCAAAGTTTGATTTGCATCCGGTAGCTGCCGAAGTGATGCTGCAGCGGGGAATAAGGGAAGAAACGGCCATGCGGCGATTTCTTTACCCCGATTTAAGTCACCTGCACGATCCCTGCTTGCTACCAGCAATGGACAGAGCAGTGCAACGTATTCGTTGGGCCATTGAGCAGAGAGAAACCATAGCTATATACGGTGACTACGATGTGGATGGCCTCACGGCAACTGCCCTTTTGGTTAGCTACTTTCAGGAATTGGGAGTTGATGTGATCTATCATATACCCCAAAGGCTGGAGGAAGGCTATGGTGTCCATAGAGAAGTAATAGCTGAGCTGGCTCAGCGGGGCGTGCAACTGCTGATTACGGTAGACTGTGGTATCAATGCCCAGGAGGAAATTGTCTTTGCCCAAGAGTTGGGCATGGATGTGATAATTACCGACCACCATACGCCCGAGGCTTCGCGGCTACCGGATGCCCTAGCTGTTATCAATCCGAAGTTGGCCCCCGCATACCCCTTCAAGGAACTGGCCGGGGTAGGGGTGGCATTGAAGTTGGTGCAGGCATTGGGCGGACTGGCGGCAGCAGCCAAATACTTGGACTTGGCGACTCTGGGTACCATTGCCGACGTGGTGCCGTTGTTGGATGAGAACCGAGTCATTGTTCGCTTTGGCCTTGAGGCATTGGGTAACAGCCAACGGCCCGGAGTCAAGGCTCTATTGGCGGTAGCCGGCTTGGACCCCAGTAAGCTAGGTGCAGGGCAAGTGGCTTTCATCATAGCGCCTCGTCTCAATGCGGCTGGCAGACTAAACGAGGCTCAGGTTGCCCTTGAGTTGCTACTTACAGGGGACTATACTTTGGCATTGGAGCTGGCTGAGAAACTGGAAAGCTTTAATGCGCAGCGCCAGACGGTAGAACAACGCATATTCGAAGAAGCTGATGCAATGGTTGCCCAGCTGGCCCCGGACGAACGCTGGTGCCTTGTCTTAGCCAAGGCCGATTGGCACCCGGGGGTTATTGGCATCGTGGCCTCCCGTCTGGTGGAGCGTTATCACAGACCAGCTATTCTTTTGACCATTGCAGGTCAGGAAGCCAGGGGCTCGGGCAGGAGCGTTCCCGGCTATGACTTGGTGGCCAGTTTGACAGAGCATGCTCATCTTTTGCTGTCCTACGGCGGGCACCGAGCGGCAGCGGGACTTACCTTGGCCACGTCTCAGATTCCGGCTTTGCGAGCCGCTCTCAATACCCATGTGCGGGCCCGTCTCACGGCCGAGCAGCTCCGACCCTGTGTTTATCTAGACGGAGAGTTGGACCCGTCAGAGATTACCCTAGATTTAGTTCATTCCTTAGAAAAACTGGGGCCCTATGGGGCGGGGAATCCGGAGCCCGTGTTCTGCAGCAAACGTTGGCATGTGCAACGGGCTAACCCTTTGGGCCGGGAATGCCAACACGTTAAACTGGAACTCAATGGTGGTGGGCTGCCGTGGGAAGTATTGGCCTGGCGGCGTAGCCAGGACTTGGCCCAGTTTAACCAGACCCAGTGGCTCGATGTGGCCTATACGCCGCAAGTTAACCACTGGAACGGGCAGGAGCGTCTAGTTTTGCACCTGAAAAGCTGGCGTCTCCCCCCTCCCGATGAGACAATAGCGGTCTACGATGCCCGTTTTCTTTTGAATAGGGAATCCTACTTACAAGGGCTATTTGAACAAGAAAAGACTGTTTTGGTGCTATTCTGGCCGGCTTTCAGCTTGCCAGCGTGGCCGACTTTGCAATCAGCCCTGGAGGAGCTTCCTTTGTGGCAGTCTCCCCACCCCCTCTATCTGCGACTAATTGAAGGGCGTTGGCAAGCGGCTCCTCCCCAGTCACTACCGGAGGCCTGTGATCTGGTATGGCTTGATGTTCCCCAAGGCTTGCCCAGTCTGGAACGGCTAACTGCCGACTTGGGCGAGAGCCTCTACCATCACAGAATCCATCTATTGTATAATGTGAATGATGTTGACCGCATCTATAGCTTTTGGGCAGAGAACGGACCGAACCGCTCGGCCCTAGCCACCCTCTATCGCGGGTTGAAGACGGCAGGACAACGTAGCTGGCGCTGGGGGGAGATCGCCCGCATTGTGCAGAAGGACGGTTTCTTAGGCTTGCCAGATCAGATTCACTTTCATCTACGAGTGTTAAAGGAGCTGGCGCTAGCCGAATATGCCTGTAGTAGCGAAGGGGTTTCGATTGACTGGTTGCCTGAGCCGATGGAGCGGCAGCAGCTTTCTAACTCTACCGCCTTCGTACAGGCTCAAGTCGCATTAGCCGCTTTTGCGGAAGCGAGGAACTGGCTCCGTGGGCCCGATGCTGGCAGTATTGTTGCCCGCAGCCTTCGCAGCTTGATTCCCGCCACCGTTTCAAGATAAACTTTAGTGTTGCCAGTTTTAGACACTGGAGAAGGAGGCCGTTTGATGAACCTTTACGAAAAAATCCGTGACATCCCAGATTTTCCTCACGAAGGCATAATGTTCCGTGATATTACACCCCTCTTGCAGGACGCTGCCGCTCTCAAGCAGGCGATAGACACCCTGAAGGAGAAACTAGAACCCTATGATTTTGACATTATAGTGGCCCCTGAGGCACGGGGCTTTATTCTAGGTGCGCCGTTGGCCTATAGTCTAGGGAAGGGCTTTGTGCCAGCTCGCAAGCCGGGCAAGTTGCCTGGCAAGACACGACGGATTACTTACGAGCTGGAATATGGTACCGATGCACTTGAAATTCACGCTGATGCCATAGTCCCCGGACAGAAAGTGCTGGTGCTCGATGATCTACTGGCTACCGGTGGCACTATTCTATCGACTATCAAGCTGGTCGAAGAGGAAGGCGGGGAAGTTGTGGCTACAGCTTTCCTCATTGAGCTGCTAGACCTGAAGGGACGCGAGCAATTGAGTAAGTACCCGGTGATCTCGCTGCTACAGTATTAAGGGGGATCGCACGGCAGGCAAGAGGTTGAGAGCATGTTTCCACCCGAATTACTTCCTCTGTTGGAGAAAGTGCAAAGCTATAACAAGCAAGCCGATTTCTTAAGAATTGAGCAGGCCTATCTTTATGCTGCCCGCGCCCATGCCGGGCAGCTACGCGCATCTGGGGAAGATTACATTATCCATCCCTTGGGTGTTGCCATTGTTTTAGCGGAGATCGGGCTCGATACGGATACAATTGTGGCCGCCTTACTCCACGATGTGGTTGAAGATACGGATGTCACTCTGGCAGAAATCGAAGAGAAATTCGGCTCTACTGTGGCTCGCTTGGTGGACGGAGTCACAAAACTTAGTCGTCTAGAAGACTTGAATCGGCAGGAACGGCAAGCTGAGAATCTGCGCAAAATGTTTTTGGCCATGGCTGAGGATCTGCGGGTCATCTTAATAAAGTTGGCGGATCGCCTACACAACATGCGAACTCTAAGCTATCAGCCTCCGGAGAAGCAAAAGGAGACGGCCCTAGAAACCCGAGATATTTTTGCTCCCCTTGCCGGTCGCCTGGGGATTAGCCGCATCCAATGGGAGCTGGAAGACTTGTCCTTTCGCTACCTAGAACCCCAGAAGTACCGTGAAATTGCGGAGTTGGTAGCGCGTAAGCGGGAAGTACGAGAGGATATCATTAACCATGCCATCGCGGATCTGCGGGAACGGCTGCGGGAGGTAGACATCGAAGCTGATATATCGGGTAGACCTAAGCATTTTTACAGTATATACCGCAAGATGCAGGCGGGACGCACTTTTGAGGAGATCTATGACCTAACGGCTATCAGGGTTATCGTTAATACTGTTAAGGAATGCTATGAGGTCTTGGGGCTTATTCACAGCATTTGGCGCCCCATACCCGGCCGCTTTAAGGATTATATTGCCGTCCCCAAACCCAACATGTATCAATCGCTGCATACCACGGTGATCAGTGACCGGGGTGAGCGTTTGGAAATCCAGATCCGTACCTGGGAGATGCACCGGGTGGCTGAGACAGGAATTGCTGCCCACTGGCAATACAAGGAGGGCGGCAAGACCGACCAAAAGCTGGCGGAGCGCTTTACCTGGCTGCGTAGCATTCTGGAGTGGCAACAGGAGCTCAGGGATGCGCAAGAGTTTGTGGATGGCGTCAAGATAGAGCTTTATCCCGATGAAGTTTTTGTTTTCACACCCAAAGGCGATGTTATTAATCTGCCGGCCGGCTCCATTCCGCTAGACTTTGCCTACCGTATTCATACCAACATTGGTCATCGTTGCGTTGGTGCTAAAGTGAATGGACGAATAGTACCGCTTAACTATCAACTGCAAAACGGAGACTTGGTGGAAATCCTTACCTCCAACAAAGTCAAAGGGCCGAGCAAAGATTGGCTGAAGATGGTGCGCACTTCTGGTGCCAAGAGCAAAATTCGGGCCTGGTTTAAGCGCGAGCAGCGTGAGCAGAATATCAGCAAGGGCAAAGAGATGCTGGAAAAAGAAGTCAGCCGGCTGGGAATAGAGCCTCATGTTCTACTGACGGAAGAACGGCTGCAGCGGGTGATGAGCAAGTACAACTTCCAGGGTATTGATGATCTCTATGCTTCCTTGGGATATGGTGGCACGTCGCTGATTGCTGTAATACAAAAACTAGTGGCCGATTACCGGGAAGAGCAGGGAGCGGCAGAGGCTATTAAGATTCCCCTTGAGGAGCCAGTTCCGAAGCGCCACACAGATAGTGGCATTAGGGTCGAAGGCCTGCCCGATGCTCTCATTCGCTTTTCCCGTTGCTGTAACCCGGTTCCCGGCGACAGCATTATTGGCTACATTACTAGAGGACGAGGGGTCTCTATCCATACGACTACTTGTCCTAATGCGAAGGCTTTGCAGAAGGAACCGGAACGGCTTATCGAAGTCTACTGGGATGAACAGGATCGGGGCACCTATCCGGTGCGCATAGAGCTTACTGCCCTCGATCGCCCTGAGTTGCTGCGGGATGTGGTGCAAGTCTTGGCAGAGGCCAGTATCTCCATCAGTGCCCTGCAAGCGAGGGTAGAGAAGAACGGAACGGCTGTATTGACTTTTACCATCGTGGTGAGAGATCGCCAGCATCTGATTGCAACGCAGGAGCGCTTAGGACGCATCCGTGATGTGTTTACGGTGCAAAGAGTAGCTGCTCCGGGAGTCCATTAGGTGCAGAGAGGAGGAACCATGCGAGCCGTAGTACAACGGGTCACGTATGGCAGTGTGACCATAGATGGTGAAATGGTAGCTTCTATTGGTCGGGGAGTGGTCGTCCTCTTGGGTGTGGGTGAGGATGACAACCCGGAAGATGCCAAGTATATTGCGCAGAAGGTAGTGGGGCTGCGCATTTTCAACGATGAGAATGGTAAGATGAACTTGGATCTGAAGGACGTGGGAGGATCGGTTCTGGCAGTTTCCCAGTTTACCCTCCACGGTGACGCCAGACGAGGTAGGCGTCCCAGCTATAGCCAGGCCGCGCCTCCTACTTTGGCTGAAGAACTCTATTTGGTATGTGTGGAGGAAATGCGACAGTTGGGTGTGCCGGTTGCTACCGGCGTCTTTCAGGCCATGATGAAGGTTGAGATCCACAACGACGGCCCGGTGACGATCTTGCTTGACAGCAAGCGGGTTTTTTAGGAGGAATGTGGCATATGCAAATACGAAAGCAGCGTATGGGTCCCTTGGGCACCAATTGCTACTTGGTGTGGGATGAGGTTAGCAATGAGGGCATGCTTATTGACCCGGCGGGGCGGCGGGAGCGCATTCTGGAAATCCTGGAGGGTTTTACGGGCCAAATTAAATACATAGTACTAACCCATGGTCACCCGGATCATGTCAGCGGGGTTCAGGCTACGAAAGAGATTACCCAGGCGCCCGCCTTGATCCATCGGCTAGACGCTCCGATGCTGACCGATCATGACAATATGATAGCTCGCTATTTGGGAATTACTGAACCGTTGCCCCCGGCCGATCGGTTGCTTGACGGGGGAGAGAACCTGCGATTGGGTAAACTAGTTTTCGAAGTCATCCATACCCCGGGTCATACGGAGGGCGGAATCGTCCTGTTTGGTGAAGGTGTACTATTCTCTGGTGATACCCTTTTTGCCGGTTCCATCGGTCGTTATGACTTACCGGGTGGTAACTGGGAAAAACTGAAAGAATCACTGCGACGGCTGATGAAGCTCCCGGTTGACACGGTGGTTTATCCCGGTCACGGTGAGGCCAGCAGTATCGCTGAGGAACTGGTACATAACCGTTATTTGCCAGAACTTTAGTTGCAGGAGTGGAGGAGAGTAAATTTGAGTAAGTACTTTGCCTGGAAACGCACCCATTATTGTGGTGAGTTAAGGTCCACCCACGTAGGACAAGAGGTGGTATTGTTGGGATGGGTGCAGAAGAGGCGTGATTTAGGCGGTCTCATTTTTATTGATCTAAGAGATAGAAGTGGTATTGTGCAATTGACCCTAGACCCGCAGCAGGCGCCAGCTGCCTTCCGAGCCGCGGAAGAAGTAAGAAGCGAGTATGTGCTGGCGTGTCGCGGCCGGGTGGCGATGCGCCCGGAAGGGGGCGCCAATCCACTGATGGCGACAGGAGAAGTGGAAGTTCACCTCACCGACCTGGAAGTGCTGAATCAGGCTAAGACGCCACCCTTCTACATTCAGCCCGACCTGGATGCGGACGAGACTTTGCGCCTCAAGTATCGTTATCTAGATCTGCGTCGACCCGACTTACAACATGGCTTAATTACGCGACACAAGATTGCGGCGGCTGTGCGTAGCTATCTAAATGCTAATGGTTTCTTGGAAATAGAAACTCCCATCCTCACCAAGAGCACGCCGGAAGGGGCCCGTGACTACTTGGTACCTTCTCGGGTTTCGCCGGGAAGTTTCTATGCCCTGCCCCAGTCGCCCCAGTTGTTTAAGCAGCTGCTGATGGTAAGCGGTTTCGATCGCTACTATCAGCTGGCCCGCTGCTTCCGGGATGAAGACTTACGAGCCGATCGCCAGCCCGAGTTTACGCAGATAGATGTGGAAATGTCTTTTGTAGGGGAGGCTGATGTGCAGCGCCTAACGGAAGGAATGATACGTCATGTCTGTAGCGAGGTTTTGGGCCTTGACGGCGAAAGCATTCAGTTTCCGCATCTCTCCTACGATGAGGCAATGGCTCGTTACGGCTCTGACAAGCCCGACATCCGCTTTGGGATGGAGTTGGTGGATGTAACGGCAGTGGCGAAAGAAAGCGAATTCCAAGTCTTTCAGGGAGCTCCGTGTGTAAAGGCAATTAACGCCAAGGGGGCGGCAAAGCGCTTTTCCCGCAAAGATATAGACAGGCTGACCGAATATGTGGCACGTTACGGAGCCAAGGGACTGGCTTGGATGGCTATAGAGACCGACGGGGTGCGTTCCCCCATTGGCAAGTTTTTCACGGAAGATACGCTTTCCAAGCTGAAGGCCCAACTGGCTGCTGAGCCTGAGGATCTCCTGCTGTTTGTAGCAGCTGAACCGGAAGTGGTGGCCACAGTGCTGGGCGCGTTGCGCTTGCATGTGGGAGAACTCTTGCAACTGATACCTGCCAATACCTTTAATTTCCTCTGGGTAACAGATTTTCCCCTTTTAGAGTGGGACAAAGATGAAGGTCGTTTTGTGGCCCTGCATCATCCTTTTACCGCGCCCAAGGATGAGGATTTGCCCCTCTTGACTAGTGATCCGGGCCGTGTTCGCGCTAAAGCCTATGACTTGGTACTTAACGGAGTAGAGTTGGGAGGGGGCAGCATCCGCATTCATAGACGGGAAGTGCAGGAACAGATGTTCAAAGCCATTGGTTTGGAAATGGACGAGGCCAAGCGGCAGTTCGGCTTCTTGCTGGAGGCCTTTGAGTTTGGCACGCCGCCCCATGGTGGTATCGCCTTGGGTCTAGACCGTTTTGCTATGCTTTTGGCTAATCGCTCCAGTATTCGGGATGTCATTGCTTTCCCGAAAACCACCAGCGCCACCGACTTAATGACACAGGCTCCCGGCCCCGTGGCCCAGCAGCAGTTAAGCGAGTTGGGAATTTCTTTGGGACAAGTATTAGAAAAAAATGCTAATTGCTGACTTGCAATTGACGCCATCCTGTGTTAAGATTTTGTTAGAAATTCGCGTGAGCTCACTGGAAAGTACTACTTGTTGTCTACAACGGGGATGACTGTTACAATAAGTTTAAAGAACACGATAACAGCTTTTCTGCTGTGTGCGTGGGTTCGCTCTGTTTTGAACCAACACATTCACATGGGGCGCCGGATCTGCCGCGGCGTACATGCCCGCATAGTCCGGGACGTATAAAACGGACAGTATGGTGCCCACCCTGCGAGAGCGGGTTTCAAAAACGGAAAGAGCTCACGGCATGGTGGATCATTTTCCGGCGAGGTAATTACCTCGCCTTTTTGCTGTTGTGAGCAGGAGAAGCTAAAATAGTAGAGAACAAAGGTAATGTTTATTGACTGAAAGGTGGAGTAGGGTGCAACAGCAACAACAAAGGGGCGTAGTCGTGGCTTGTGATTCGCAGCTGGCGCGGGTGCAAATAGTTCAGCATTCGGCTTGTGCCAGTTGCGGTAGATGCAGCATGAGCCAGGATGAGAGGACGCGGATCGTAACAGCCCGTAATCTGGTTTCGGCTCAGCCGGGTGATCGAGTCATTCTGTCCATGTCACAAGGGGAAGTGCTGCAAGCCGGGCTGTTGGCGTATACAGTCCCCCTTCTGACCATGTTCTTAGGTGCCTTTTTGGGCCAGCAAATCGCCGGGCAATTAGGTTCAGTTGTTGGCGGGTTTGGAGCACTAACCGTTACCTATCTGGTGCTACACCGTTTTTTGGAACCGCGTCTGCAGAAGGCTGCTAAATTCACCATTAATATCACACAAATTATCGAAGATGAGGAGGCCAATTGTTGTGTCACAGATGATAACTGTCACCACTAATACTTTTGAAACCGATGTGCTCAAAGCAGGCAGACCGATTCTGGTTGATTTTTGGGCAACCTGGTGCGGACCTTGCCGCATGGTAAGTCCCATCTTGGAGGAGTTGGCGCAGGAGTTGGCGGAGAAGTTGACCATTGCCAAGGTTGACGTGGACGCCGAACCAGCCATTGCGGCCAAGTACAATATAATGAGCATTCCCACCATGGTTTTGTTCAAAGACGGTAAAGAAGTGACGCGTTTGATGGGGGCCATGCCTAAGGCCGCTATTAAGCAGCGCATTGAAGCCTACTTGTAAAGGAACTGGGGGAAGAAAAATGCGTTATATCGACCTGCGCAGTGACACAGTCACAGTGCCCAGTGAAGGGATGCGCCAGGCCATGTACAAGGCCGAGGTGGGTGACGACGTTTATGGGGAGGACCCATCGGTTAGACGCCTAGAGGAGTTAATGGCGGAACTAAGTGGAAAGGAAGCGGCCCTTTTTGTCACCAGTGGTACCCAGGGAAACCTAGTAGCCCTTCTGACCCATTGTGATCGAGGCGCAGAAGTGATACTGGAAGCGGAAGCCCATATCTTCTTCTATGAGGTAGGAGGAATGTCGGCTATGGGTGGACTCATTCCCGTGCGGGTGCGGGGTGAGCGGGGTGTGCTACAACCCGACGCGGTGCGTGCCGCTATCCGCGGGCAGAACATACACTTTCCCCATACAGGGCTTATCTGCCTAGAGAACACCCATAATCGGGCCGGTGGCACTGTAACCACCATTGAACAGATGGAAGCGGTGCGCCAGGTGGCAAAGGATTTCGGCATTCCTATCCATATGGACGGTGCCCGCCTCTTCAATGCGGCGGTGGCTTTGGGTGAGCCTCTGGCCAAGATGTCAGCCCCAGTGGATTCGGTAAGTATCTGCTTATCCAAGGGTTTAGGCGCGCCTGTAGGTTCAGTGCTCTGTGGTAGCCGTGATTTTATAGAGAAAGCCCGTAAATATCGCAAAATGCTGGGTGGTGGAATGAGGCAGGCCGGTGTTTTAGCAGCTGCCGGTATCTATGCTTTGCAGCACAATGTGGACCGTTTGGCGGAAGACCATGCTAATGCCCGCCTCTTGGCTGAAGGATTGGCCAATATACCAGGCATCGCGATTGATATGGATTCGGTGCAGACCAACATAGTGGTCTGCGATGTGGCTGGCACGGAGCGTACAGCCACCCAGTTGACGACCCGCTTCTTGGAACACGGTGTGCGAGCCAATGCTACCGGTGAATACACCATACGTTTTGTAACTCACCTAGATGTGACCAGGGAAGACTGTCAAGTAGCTTTAGAGCGCATTAAACTAGCGTTAAACGGGTGATGATTGTGGATATTTTTTCCCATCATCGACAAGAGCTAATGAGAAGACAGGCTCCACTATCCGAGCGTATGCGGCCCCGTACCATCGATGAGGTGGTTGGGCAAGAGCATATCATCGGTGAAGGACGCTTGCTGCGCCGGGCGATTATTGCTGACCGCCTTACGTCGCTGATCTTTTACGGTCCCCCGGGCACAGGGAAGACAACCCTGGCCCGGGTTATTGCTAATACTACCAGTATGGCTTTTGAACAACTGAGTGCAGTTACTGCTGGCGTATCGGATATCCGCCGGGTGGTAGCTGCAGCGGAAGAACGCTTGGGAATGAACGGTCAGGCGACGGTTCTTTTCATCGATGAAATCCATCGCTTCAATAGGGCTCAGCAAGACGCCCTTCTACCCCATGTGGAAGCGGGCACCATTGTGCTTATTGGGGCCACAACGGAGAACCCCTATTTTGAAGTAAACTCGCCACTGCTGTCCCGTTCCCGTATCTTCCGTTTGCACCCGCTTACTGAGGATCACATTCGTACCATTTTGCTACGGGCTCTTCAGGATGAGGAGCGAGGACTGGGTAGATACAAGGTACAAATGGATGAAGCGGCTCTTGAGCATTTGGTACGGGTGGCGGATGGTGATGCCCGTTCTGCGCTGAATGGGTTGGAGTTAGCTGTATTAACCACCGAACCCGATGCCAATGGAGTACGTCACATCACAGCAGCCATAGCTGCTGAATCGGTGCAGCAACGGGTTATTGTCTACGACAAGCAGGGCGACCAGCACTATGATTCAATTTCGGCCTTTATCAAGTCCATGCGAGGCAGTGACCCGGATGCGGCCGTTTATTGGTTGGCGCGCATGATCCGCGCCGGCGAAGATCCCAACTTCATAGCCAGGAGGATAATCATATGTGCTGCTGAAGACGTGGGAAATGCGGATCCTAGAGCCTTGATGGTAGCTGTGGCCGCAGCTCAGGCGGCCAACATGGTCGGCTGGCCAGAGGCCCGTATTCCGCTGGCCCAGGCAGCTATTTATCTTGCGTGTGCTCCTAAAGGAAACGCGGTGTGTAAAGCCATAGACAAGGCACTTTCCGATGTGGATAACGAGTCCTTTGCTGGGGTGCCCAAACACCTGCGTGATAGCAGCTATAAGGGAGCTGCTCAACTAGGCCATGGTCAAGGTTATAAGTATCCCCATGATTTTCCAGGTCATTTCGTGGTGCAGCAGTATCTGCCTGATAACTTGCTGCAAAAACGGTATTACGAACCCAGCGCCAGTGGTTATGAACAAGTCCACCGCGAGAGATTGCAGCATTGGTATGGAGAGCGGGGGAATGCTAGTGATAAAGAAAGAGAATAGTCCGGAGATGTACACTACAGTCGCGCAGTCGGTACGCGTGCGTATACCAGTGGGTTTGTGCCGATTCATTGCCTCAGTGAAAGAAGTGGGAAGTGAGGCAGAAGCTAAAGAGTTTATTGAGGCTGTGAGTAAAGAGTTTGCAGATGCTACCCATAACGCCTGGGCCTATAAGATTGGTTTTGGGGACAGATGTATACGTCGCTTTAGTGATGCGGGTGAGCCTGCCAACACGGCCGGCCCGCCAATGCTGCAGGCCATAGAAGGTCAAGGGTTGACCAATGTGGTGGTAGTTGGCTCCCGCTACTTCGGTGGCGTAAAATTAGGGGTCGGAGGGCTGATAAGAGCCTATCGTGATACAGCTCTGGCAGGTTTAGAAGCCGCCGGTGTTCGTCAGGAAGTTATTATGGTTCCTGTTATGGTGCGGTCGGTGGATTACGCTTATCTGGGTGATGTTCTGCGGGAGATAGAGAGTGCCAAGGGCATCATCGGTAACCTTGGGTACGGTGAGAAGGTAACCATTCAGGCCCGTGTCAGGCCGGCTGAAATTGGTCAACTGCAGCAGCGTATTACTGATATTACCCGCGGACAGGCCAGTTTGGAGGTGGCAGATGACGAAAGCAACTAAAGGGAAGGTGCTGGTGGCCATGAGTGGTGGGGTGGACAGCTCAGTGGCCGCCGTGTTGTTAAAGGAACAAGGGTATGAAGTCTGTGGGGCAACCATGCGCCTTTGGGCGTCAGAGGCTGCCGATGCGGCTGCCGGTGGTTGTTGTTCTTTGGCGTCGGTAGAAGACGCCCGCCGGGTTGCCCAGCGTCTGGACATTCCCTTTTATGTGTTAAACTTCCGCGATGCATTCCGGGAGCAGGTAGTGGAGGAGTTCATCGCTGAATACAGGGCTGGGCGCACCCCCAATCCGTGTATTGCCTGCAACCGATACATGAAGTTTAATCTCTTTCTGCAAAAGGCACTGGCTTTAGGCTTTGACTATATAGCCACTGGCCACTACGCCAAACGGCAGTATGATGTAGTAAGTGATCAGTTTTACCTAGAAATGGCAAGAGATGAACACAAGGATCAGACATATGCCCTCTATAACATAACCCCGCAGCAATTGGCTCATGTTCTCTTTCCTCTTGGTGACTTGTATAAAGAGGAGGCACGGGAGGTGGCCCGTCGCTATCAGCTACCGACGGCGGAGAAGGAGGAAAGCCAAGAGATCTGTTTTGTTCCAGACAACGACTATCGCCGCTTCTTAACTGAGGAGGCCGGCCTACCCAGCGTTCCTGGGGTTATAGTTAATAGCAAGGGCGAAGTTCTTGGTACTCATGAGGGAATACACAACTTCACCA
The DNA here is from genome assembly GCA_029781045.1 of Bacillota bacterium. Lineage (GTDB taxonomy): Bacteria > Bacillota > UBA994 > UBA5500 > UBA5500 > UBA5500. Next base: position 264,640 of record JAKOXL010000024.1, read on the forward strand.
TTGGCCAGCGCCGTGGTATTGGTCTAACCCATTCGGAGCCTTTGTATGTGATAGCTATCCGCCCCGAGCTGAATCAGGTGGTGGTGGGTACCAAAGACGAAGTTTGGACACAAAACCTGCTGGCTAGCCAGGTCAACATCCTTTATTGGCCTAGAGAAGAAAGACCTCAGCTAAGTGCCAAAATTAGGTACAGTGCTCCGGCGGTTCCCTGCCAAGTGGAGGTTCGGTCTGAGCAAGAACTACGGGTCGTTTTTGATAGCCCGGTGCGAGCAGCCACACCAGGACAAGCGGTAGTCATCTACCACGGGCGGAAGCTGGTGGGTGGCGGTACGATTCAAAAGGCATGGTAACAAAAGGAGATGCGTTGTTGCGAAACAATGCATCTCCTTTTTGGTGTTTTTCTGCGGGTTTGTAGCCAGGTATGCCTCTAACATAAGCGGGTAAAATAGTCATGGTGGTATTCCTCTCGCCCAGGTGCGGGCTAGAACGGGGGCGGCGTATGTTTAGAGTCAGGCATCTGATTGGTCTCCCGGTCGTAAATGTGGTAACAGGTGAACGCATAGCGTCGGTGCGCTCTTTGGTAATCGACTTAGTCGCAGGACAATTGCAGGGTTTAGTGGTACAAAGAGGTAGTCTTTTCCGTGAACCTCAAGTTTTGGACTTCGGGCAACTGCACGCCGTTGGGCAAGATGCGGTATTGGTAAAGGATGGGGAAAAGCCTTACGCATTACCTAAGCTGTTAGCCCAACGGCCAGAAGCACAGACTGAGGATAAACTCTTTGGTCGTCCGGTTCTTACTTCTGATGGCAAAGCCGTAGGTGCACTTGAAGACCTCTTCTTTGATCCACACACCGGCACTATCTCCCACTACTTGCTGGCCGATGGTTTGTTACAGAGCCTGCTGGAAGGGCCAGCAGCGATACCCGCCCCTAGGCAACCGATACTTGGTGAAGAGCATTTGATCATTCCAGTTGCGTCGGAAGAACCGGTAGAGCAGCTGATGATGGAGCATAGGGAGTCTACAGGCAGTAGCGAGGTGTGATGGATCTTGAATCCGTGGCTTTGTCCCAATTGTGGTAGCCGGGCTGTTGGCAAGGTCGGACAGGATCACTATTATTGCTCCGATTGCTGTATTGAGTTTGCCAAACGCAAACAAGGTATAGTTCAGTTCGAAGTAGCCGCTGATGGTACGCTGGTGCTGTTGACAAATGGACAGCCTCAGTAACAGTTGCAAGATGAAGGAGGGAATAGCGGATGCGGCGCGGCTTGATTGCGGGTATGATTATTGGTGGTGTAATCGGAACCTATTACGGAATGTCTTTAGGCAGTAGACAAGAGCGACGGCTTCGGAGAATGGCCGACGACATTCTCGATCGTAGCAGTGAAATGATGGAGCGTGTTAAAGAGCGGGCATCGCGCATGATGCCGATACACTGATTCCAGTGCTGAAAGAGGCCAAGGTGCATTGCAAATTGGCCTCTTTTTCTGTGTAGAGGTTTTTGCGAGGACCAGATTAGGTTATAATGGGGCTGTAGTGTCAGCAATTTCCTTTGTACTTGGAAGGGAGGTAAAGGAGATGAACGGTTCCAGCTTTTTCATCAGCCCTCGCAGTATTCTGCTCTGGGGTGCAGCCGCCATTGGTTTCTTCTTGCTCTATAGTTTTCGTGACCAGATCTTGCCGGCTCTAACCCCCTTTCTGTTTGCCATTCTCTTGGCCTACCTATTATCTCCCTTCGTTGAGGCATTAGAGAGGCGTAAAGTACCGCGTACGGTAGCGATCCTCATCATCTACAGCCTGTTTATCTCTGCTTTGGTTATGGCCGGCGTTTATGGGGTGCCGACGATTGTCAGTGAGGTCAACGGCCTGATCAAACAGCTGCCTTCCCTCACCCAGCAGGTACAGGAGTTGCTGACCCGGGCGGAGGAGCAGTTCAGCCACTTCAATTTGCCGCCGACGGTTACTGAAGCGGTGAGCAACTACATACTTAAGCTTCAAGTGTATTTAGATCGCATGCTGAACGCTATTCCTCAGTTTGTACTAGGTCTGTTCGGTCGAATTCTGGCTATCATTCTAATCCCCATTTTGTCCTTCTATATGCTGAAGGACATTGAACTAATCAAGCAGAGTTTGCTCAATTTGGTGCCCGGCGGCCATCGGGGGAGAATTCTATCCCTTTTCAGCCGTATTGATGATAAACTGGGTGCTTGGATTCGTGGTCAACTAACGGTGGGCTTTATTGTAGGGTTTCTTACCTTCATTGGCTTGGAAATCGTGGGTATGGATTTTGCTCTTGTGTTGGGGATTCTGGTGGGGATTACCAATATTATCCCCTACTTTGGTCCAATAATCGGTGCTACCCCGGCCTTGTTTTTAGCCTTATTGCGTTCACCGCTCATGTTTTTTAAGGTGTTGCTGGTACAGGTGGTGGCCCAGCAGCTGGAAAGCAACTTGATTACTCCGCAGATTCTGGGGCGGCAATTAGGGTTACACCCTCTCTTGATAATTTTCGCCCTCCTGCTAGGGGCTCAGTTCGGCGGCATTGCAGGAATGCTTTTCGCTGTGCCCATCACAGCTGTGGTTCGGGAAATCATCATTTTCTGGAGGGAGCAGGTATGATGCTGGACCTCCAGCCGCCAGGCGACCGGAGGATATGGCCAGCCGGTTGGTTACGGTGGCTAAAGGTGGGACTGGGCGTGGCCGCCGTTTATGGTCTGCGTACCAAATTGATCCCTGCACTAACCCCCTTTTTCTATGCCCTTCTCTTAGCTTATTTTCTGGTCCCACTGGTTCGACAGTTGGAAGCTCGGGGGCTGCCACGGGTAACAGCCATTTTGGTTGTCTACCTTCTGTTGCTGGTTGGGGTTACGCTGTTAGGTGTATATGTTATCCCCACCATGGTGGCTCAGGTGAACAGTTTTATTAAGCAATTACCTACTATTTCCATACGAGCCCAAGAGCTGCTACTGCAGTTGGCTGATCAATATGAGCGCATTGACCTGCATCCGGCCATAATGGAATCAATTCAGAACAGCCTTCTGCGTTTGCAGGGTGGGTTGACTTCTCTTTTCGATTTGATTGGGCAGTTTTTCTTCAGCCTTTTTAGTAGCGTGGTCGTCATTATCCTTGTCCCCATTTTGTCTTTTTATATACTGAAAGATATGGAGGCTATTCAAGCGGGTATCCTTGATCTAGTGCCTGCCTCCTATCAGCCAAGGGTCAGGTTCTTGGCGGCCCGTGTTAATGCTAAGCTGGGTGCCTGGGTACGGGGGCAGGTTTTGGTAGGATTGATAACGGGGGCCCTTGTTTTTGCTGGCTTGCAGGTGTTGGGCATGGATTATGCCCTGGTATTGGGATTGCTGGTGGCGATGTTCAATGTTATTCCCTACTTTGGTGCGATTATGGGGGCAGTTCCTGCAGTCTTGCTGGGGCTGCTGCGATCCTTCAACCTAGGGATTAAAGTACTGATTCTGCAAGTGGTGGTGCAGCAGATTGAGAGTTTCGTGCTTGCACCACAAATATTGGGAAGAGAGTTGTCGGTTCATCCCCTGTTACTGATTCTTGCCCTGCTAATAGGAACCCAGTTCGGCGGAGTATTGGGTATGTTACTAGCAGGCCCCGTTGTTGCTATTCTTCTAGATGTCGCCAAGCATTGGTGGTTGCGGCAGTGGGAGAAAGGCCAGGAGTCCAGTTGACACTTGGGTAGCCATTAGGTATGATTGGGTAAAATTAGCCTTAAAGTGATGAAGGGTCGAGACAGGTTAACTCCTAGTCAGAGAGAGGCCTACCTTTACCATGGTGCTGCGAGGGCCTTCTAGCGAGTGCATGTCAGCCAACCTGGAGCGGGTAGTCAAGACTATCCCGGCGGCAACCGTTATCTGCCCCATGAGCGATCTCGTCCAAAGTCTAACGAGATAAGCAGGGTGGTACCGCGAGTTACTCTCGTCCCTGATTGGGGCGGGAGTTTTGTTTTCCACGCAAATGGTAGGAGAAAGGGGTTGCGACAAAATGGCATCTGGAGAGTTAACTGTCGGTATTGTAGTGGCCATGCGTCATGAGTTTGAAGTTGTTTGTGAGGTGTTGGCACCTAAGGCGTCGGTGGAGAGTCACCAGTACTCTTGCGTGGCAACTGCGACTTTGGGATCAACTCGCTATGTGATTGTGCAGTCAGGCGTGGGCACTACCAATGGGGCAATTGGAGCCTGTGATCTGCTGCATGACTATGGGCCCGATCTCCTATTGAACTTGGGTACGGCTGCTCTAATTACCAACCCAGGAGGCAAGCTGAAGGTCGCCGATGTCCTTGTGGGCGAGCGCCACTGTCAGTGGGATTTGGACTTGGGTGGCCCCATAACGGCCGAGTGGGGACCAAAGCGCAGCTATGTGGATGTGCTAAAGACCAATTGTCTTTACCCCGACCAAAGTCTATTTGCCGCCACCCAAAGAGTGGATTTGCCCAAGGGCGTAGCCCATTTCTTCACCGGCAATTCCTTTTTTGTCAGTGATGCTCAGCATCGTTTGTTGCCCACATCCGAGGCTCCTGTGGCGGTAGACATGGAGAGTTTCGCAGTGGCTCAGGTGTGTGCGCGCAAAGGAGTGCCTTTCCTCTGTATCCGCGGGATCTCCGACACTGGTACTGCCACTGCCAATCAGGATTTTTATGCCAACGTGCAGGCAGCCAGCCACGCTGCTGCCAGTTACGCTCAGCATTTGGTAACAGTTTTGCTAGCAAAGGAGGACTAAGCAATGCAAAAGTACACCACCAATGAACTACGACAGCTCTTCTTAGACTTTTTCGCCAGTAAGGGGCACGCCATCTTGCCTAGCGCCCCACTGGTGCCCAAGGATGACCCCACGTTGCTTTGGATTAATGCAGGTATGGCGCCACTTAAGCCCTACTTTTCCGGTCAACAGCGGCCAGAAAACCCCCGGATGGCCAACTCCCAGAAGTGCATCCGCACCAATGATATTGAAAACGTAGGCAAGACAGCGCGTCACCATACCTTCTTTGAGATGTTAGGCAGTTTTTCTATCGGTGACTACTTTAAGCAAGAAACCCTGGTTTGGGGTTGGGAGTTTCTAAAGGATGTCATAGGGTTGCCGGAGGAGCGTATGTGGGCGTCTATTCACCCGGACGACGAGGAATCGCGCCACATCTGGCTCAACGTAATAGGCCTTCCTGTCGAGCGTCTTGTGGAGGATGCCGACAACTTTTGGGACATCGGTCCCGGACCCTGTGGCCCCAATTCAGAGATCTACTTCGACCAAGGGCCCGAGTTCGGTTGTGGCTCTCCCGACTGCGGTGTTGGTTGCGACTGCGACCGTTACCTAGAGGTTTGGAACCATGTGTTTTCCCAGTTTAACCACAACGAAGATGGCAGTTATACTCCTTTGCCAAAGAAGAACATCGATACTGGTATGGGCCTAGAGCGACTAGCAGCCGTGGTGCAGAGAGTGCGTTCCAACTTTGAAACCGATGTCTTTCGGCCTATTATGCAGGCTCTTGCCCAGATCTCTGGGTTGACCTATGGGCAGGGCCAGAAGCACACTATGGCTTTCAATGTCATAGCCGATCACATGCGGGCTGCCACTTTTGCCATTAGTGACGGCGTGCTGCCGGCCAATGAAGGTCGAGGGTATGTTATTCGCCGCTTGCTTCGACGGGCCGTTCGGTACGGTAAGACATTGGGACTTGATCACCCCTTCCTCTATCAGCTGGTAGGGGCGGTAGTTGAGGCAATGAAAGATGCTTATCCGGAACTCTGCGAAAACCAGGCCTTTGTGGAGCGGGTTATCCGCATGGAGGAAGAGCGCTTCCATGAAACACTAGATGAAGGTGTCAACTTGCTCAATAGCTTGATTGCCGATCTGCAGGCAAGAGGAAAAGAGCAATTGGACGGCAGAGACGCCTTCCGCTTATATGACACTTTTGGTTTCCCCTTCGATCTTACGGAGGATATTGCCCGGGAGCAGGGAATTAGAGTAGACCGAGAAGGATTTGAGCAGGCTATGGCTAAGCAGCGGGAGCGGGCGAGAGCCGCGCGCTCCGGTATAGAGAGCAGTTTCGGCAAGCAGGGTATTTTCAATGAGATTTCTGGCGGCAACGTGTTTATCGGCTACACTGCGACCCGTTGCCCGGCTCAGGTAATCGCTATTGCTTCTGGTGAGAGTCTGGTTGATGAGGCATTCGCCGGCCAGGAGATAGGCCTCCTTCTGGACCAAACGGTCTTCTATGCTGAAGGGGGCGGCCAGGTGGCCGATATAGGTGAAATGACAGGTGATGGCGTAAAGCTGCAAGTTAACCGGGTCAGTAAGGTGGCTGGTGATAAGATACTCCATCACTGCCTGGTTTTGGAGGGTTGTGTTCAAGCGGGGCAGATGCTGGCCCTGCAGATTGATACCGATCGACGCCTGGCCATTCAACGGGCCCACTCAGCCACCCATTTGGTGCATAAGGCTTTAATGAATGTGCTGGGTGGCCATGTGCATCAAGCCGGTTCTCTGGTGGAAGCCGACCATTTACGTTTTGACTTCTCCCACTTCAGTCCACTAACGACCGAGGAACTGCAGCAGGTGGAATGGCAAGTCAACCGCCAGATCCTTTTTGGTCATCAGGTGACGGCGGAAGAAATGCCTCTGGAAGAGGCCCGTGCCAAGGGAGCTATAGCTCTCTTTGGTGAGAAGTATGGGGAACACGTGCGAGTTGTACGCATGGGGGACTATAGTATTGAGCTTTGTGGTGGCACCCATGTGAGCAACGTGGGCATGATCGGGCAGTTCCGGTTACTCTCCGAAAGCGGTATCGGTGCTGGACTAAGGCGTATAGAAGCTGTTACCGGTGAAGCCGCCTATCGTTATGCTCTGGAGCAGGAAGAGCGGTTGGCACAAGTGGCCGCCCTTTTGAAGGTAAAGCCGGAGGATGCACCACGCCGAGCTGAGCAGGTTCTTCAACAGCTAAGGGCGGCAGAGCGGGAGGTAGAAGCGTTACTAAGCAGGCAAGCGGCTCAGGAGGTTGATGCCTTCCTAGCCGAAGCGGTGAAAGTGAATGGTATTCCTGTTGTGGCTCGTCAGGTCAAAGCCAAAGATATGGATAGCCTGCGGCAGATAGCAGATACTGTTAAGGATAAGCTACAGAGTGGCATTATCGTACTAGGTGCTGTGGTTGAAGACAAGGTCAACCTGGTAGCCATGGTCAGTGATGACCTAGTGGAGAGAAGGCTCCACGCGGGCAAACTGATTAAAGAAGTGGCGCAGATCACCGGTGGTGGCGGAGGTGGTCGACCCCAGATGGCTCAGGCTGGCGGAAAGGATCCTAGCAGATTGGTTGAGGCTTTGGGCAAGGTGCCGGCTTTGGTGAAGCAACAGCTGGGGTAAGCCGTCTGTAACGCAATTGAAATATGATGAGTAGAGGATATCGCGCCGTGTTCGTTGAACATAATGATGATGGTATATGTCAGCGTTCAGAAAGAGAGGGGGAGTGAAATGGCGGAGAACCATGAGGCCACCAGAGTTATTCCCAAGGTGGATACAGGGCGGAAAGAAGAGGTCCATAAGGTTCTGATGGCTGTTGCAGCCGCTCTACGGGAAAAAGGCTATAATCCGAGTTTCAACATCACCGGCTACTTGCTTTCGGGTGACCCCGCTTATATTACCAGCCATAACAATGCCCGTAACTTAATTCGGCGCATTGAGCGTGACGAGATCATCGAGGAGCTCTTGCAACACTACCTGCGATGAGTCTGGAATATCGTTATCTAGGTCAAACCGGCTTATTAGTCTCTCGGCTCTGTTTTGGTTCCCTTACCTTGGGACCGATGCAAGCCAATCTTAGTGTGCAAACAGGCGGCCGCTTGCTGGAGGCCGCCTTTGCCATGGGCATTAACTTTGTGGACACGGCGGAGATCTATGACAACTACGACCACATTCGCTGGGCTTTGGAGAAAGGTTGGTCTCATAGAATCCACATCGCCACCAAGTCGTATGCGGCTACGGCTGCCGAAATGGAGTTAAGCTTAGAGCGGGCTCTACGGGCATTGGGGCGCGACTACGTCGATATCTTTCTCTTGCATGAACAAGAGTCGAACCTTACTTTGCGTGGCCATGAGGGCGCGCTAGAGTATCTGGCGCGGGCGAAGGAAAAGGGGCTGGTACGGGCGATTGGCCTTTCCACTCATCATGTGGCCGGCGTCCGAGCGGGTGCTCTCCATCCTCTGATTGATGTGATCCACCCCCTGATTAATCGACGAGGCTGGGGTATTGTGGACGGCAGTGTGGAGGACATGGTGGCGGCTATCCGCTTTGCTGCCTCGCTGGGAAAAGGGTTATATGGTATGAAAGCCTTGGCGGGCGGGCATCTTTATCATGACGCTTCCAGTGCCTTCCAGTTTGTGCTGTCTATACCGGAACTGGCAGCGGTGGCGGTTGGTATGCAGAATGAGACAGAGTTGAAAGCCAACCTCCTATATTTTAGTGGCAAAGACCTGCCTGCTCCGCTGGCGCAGCAACTGCAACGACAGCCCCGACGCCTCCGTATCGCCGATTATTGTGAGGGCTGTGGCAAGTGTCTGGCGGCATGCCCCAGTCAAGCTTTAACGCTGGTGGCTGGCCGCGCTCAAGTGGATGGGGACCGTTGTGTCTTGTGTGGCTACTGCAGCCGAGTTTGCCCCAACTTTTGCTTGAAGGTGATCTGATGCAGAGAATAATTGGTTTGGATGTGGGCGACAAAACCATAGGGGTGGCGGCTAGTGATCCTTTAGGCTTGACCGCTCAAGGAGTAACGGTTATCAGGCGGACACAACTGGAGGCCGACTTGCAGGCGGTAGAGGAAATCTTGCGGCGTTATGAAACGCGAGAAGTGGTGATTGGCCTGCCTCTGAACATGAATGGTACCAAAGGACCACAAGCGACGGTGGCAGAGGCCTTCGGCGCCGCCCTAAGCCAGAAAGGGATTAACGTTGCTTTCGTAGATGAGCGTCTTACCACTGTTGCTGCCGAGCGGACCCTCTTGGCTGGCGACGCGCGGCGTAGCAAACGCAAGCAAGTGATAGACATGTTGGCGGCCCAGTTGATTCTGGAGATTTATCTGCGACGGAAGCAAACGGAGTAATAGGTTTAACCTGTGGGAAAGAGGGTAAATTAGAAATAGCTTCGCACCTGATTGACTTTTAAAAGGGGCTCTTATACAATGAAGCTACATTATGGAAATGAGGTGTAACTATGACCGAGCATGAGCATGCCGAGGATTTCGTTATCCTGACCGATGAGGATGGAAACGAATACGAGTTTGAGGTTGTCGACGTTATCGAAGTCGATGGCAATAGCTACGCTATCCTTTATCCCGTGGATGAAGAGGCGGAAGATGAAGGCTATGTAATTATGCGTTTTGCTTTAGACGAGGACGATGAGGAGATCCTCGTTGACATCGAAGACGATGAGGAATGGGAAAAAGTCGTCGCTGTCTGGGAAGAGTTATTGGAAGAAGAAGATTTTGAAGACGACGAAGAAGACGACGAGGATGACGTTCAATAAGGGTAGCAGCTTAAAATAGAGCATAGCAAGGGGACCCGGCAGTGCGGGTTCCCTTTTGTTTGCTCAAAAGCTATAATTAGCATATCGTAACTTTAGTCTAATCTTGGAGGATGAGCTTATGCTAGAGCGAATCCGTCTCAGCAATTGGCGCATTAGAATCGCCGTCCTAGCTTTAGTCCTGTTGGGGACCTTTCTTCTGTACGTAGTTGATCTCCTCAGCCCGGTGAGCCGGGATCCACAGGCGGAGGTTAAACGTATCGTGATTTCCTCCGGCATGACGGCCCGCCAGATTGCGAAGCTCTTGGAGCAAGAGGGAATAATAAAAAGCAGTACCGCCTTTCATCTGCTGAGTCGCTATAGTGCCGCCAGTGGTCGTATGCAGGCTGGCGTCTATGATATGTCACCCAATGAGTCTCCGAAGCGTCTCCTAGAGCGACTATATACCGGCGATACGGTGGACTTAGCCGTCAAGGTAACTATCCCCGAAGGGTATACTATTAAGCAGATTGCTAAAGTGTTGGAAGAGCGGGAAATAGTTGCGGCCCAGGAGTTCTTGGCCTATATAGCAACTGCACCACTACCCTACGACTTCCTCGAGTCGGCCGTGGCCAAACGGGAACCAGAGAGACGTCTAGAAGGCTATCTCTTCCCCGACACCTATGATTTCTTACCCGGAACGTCGCCGACAGAGGTGGTTAGGGCCATGACCAACCGCTTTAAGCAGGTGATTGAGGCCCTGGTCCCGGCGGAAGTGTTGCAGGGAGGCCAACTGGCCGACTTGCCTGTACCCCTAACCCTTGATGAGATCATCATCCTTGCTTCCATAGTGGAGAAGGAGGCGGTGGTTGATCCGGAGCGGCCCACCATCGCTGGGGTGTTTTTTAACCGCTTGAAGATCAACCAGCGTCTGCAGTCATGTGCCACAGTTCAATACATTCTGGAAAAACCAAAACCTATTCTGAGTGACGCGGAAATGGCTATTGACTCGCCCTATAACACCTATGTGAATGACGGTTTGCCCATTGGCCCTGTGGCCAATCCGGGCAGTGCCTCTATTCGTGCCGTATTGACACCCGAGAGTACACCCTATTACTATTTCGTGGCCAAGGAAGATGGCAGTGGGGAGCATGTGTTCAGCAAGACCTTTGCTGAACACCAGGCTGCCATCCGGTCTATTCGCAAGAAATAAAGGAGTGGCACGATGCAGAAGACCGAACTATTAGCACCGGCTGGTAATCTGGAGAAGCTGAAATTTGCCATTACCTATGGGGCCGACGCCGTTTATTTGGGCGGACCCATGTGGGGGTTGCGGGCCTATGCTGGGAACTTTACCCTAGAGGAAATCGCTGAAGGAGTAGCTTTCGCCCATGCCCGAGGAGCCCGAGTTTATGTCACGGTGAATATAATCCCCCATAATGCTGACTTTGAGGGTTTAGAAGAGTACTTGTCCACTCTTGCTGAGATGGGAGTGGATGCCTTCATTGTCTCAGATCCCGGGGTTATCGCCATTGCCAAACAAGTGGCACCTCAAGTCCAGCTGCATCTAAGTACTCAGGCCAATGTGGTCAACTACCGCTCTGCCCGGTTCTGGGTACAGCAAGGGATATCTCGGCTGATTTTGGCGCGGGAGTTGTCGCGACAGGAGATTGCTGAAATTGCTGAAAAGGTGGATGCAGAACTGGAGGCTTTTGTGCATGGCGCCATGTGCATCTCCTATTCGGGACGCTGCCTCTTGAGCAACTATCTGACAGGCAGAGATGCAAACCGGGGTGCCTGCGCGCAAGCCTGTCGTTACAAGTACTACTTGGTAGAGGAGAAGCGCCCAGGGCAGTATTTCCCCATAAACGAGGACCAACGTGGCACCTATATTATGAACTCCAAAGATCTGTGCTTGCTGGAGCAGCTGCCCCAACTGCTTAACCTGCGGCTTGCTGGTCTGAAGATCGAGGGCCGCATGAAGAGTGTTCATTATGTGGCCACCGTTACTAAAGTTTATCGGCAAGCCATCGATGCCTACTATGATGACCCAGCCCAGTTTAAAGTGCGGCAGGAGTGGCTCGACGAGTTGGCTAAGGCTTCCAACCGCAGCTTTACCACCGGCTTTTTCCTAGACAAACCGGGAGCTGAAGCCCATTTGTACGAGGGCGAGCATCCCCAGCGCCACTATGAGTTTGTGGGTGTGGTGCAACGATATGATGCGGCAGAGCAGCTGCTCTGGGTGGAGCAGCGGAACAACTTCCAGGTAGGTGAGAAGCTGGAAGTGCTACAGCCGCGGAATAGGAATATAGAAATCACCATTAACGAGATGTTTGATGAGAATGGCGAGAGCATTACAGTGGCGCGGCATGCTCAGATGTTGGTGGCTATTCCTTGCGCCCAGTCCCTAGAGCCCATGAGTCTGTTGCGGCGTCGAGAACAAGGCTAGTGTCAACTGGCCTTTTTCTTTTGGCGGTTGCAAAAGAGATAAACTGGCCATTAGATTAGCAGTAGGAAGCAGTTCCTTCTGGGGAGGTGTAGGTGGTGGCACGCTGGAGAGTTGTATTCTGGTCAGCTGTGGTGGCAGTTCTTGCCCAGCTAACTACTTTGCTGGCAGTGCGATATCCATTATGGGTGGAGCGGATTTACAGTCGTTTCTTGTACCCACCCCTAGGTCGCGTCTTGTCTCGCTTTACCAGTCTGGTCCCCATCTCTTTGGCGGAGCTTTGTGTGGTTACCTTGCTAGCCGTTCTACTTATCGGCGGACTCAACTTCATTTGGCGTGGCTGGCGTCAGCCAGGAAAACTAGTGGCGTGGTTACGCTGGACTCTAGTCTTAGGTCTCTTGGCCTATGCGGCCTTTGTCTTCTCCTGGGGTCTCAACTACTATCGTCAACCCTTGGCAGAGGTGTTGGGACTGGAGATAAGGCCAGCACCTACCCAGGAACTAGTGGACCTTTGCCATGATCTTGTACAGCACGTCAATGAGCTCCGCCCTCTATTGAAAGAAGACGAGATGCAAGTGATGACCCTTACTGGCGGCAAGTGGCGGGCGCTGGGTCGGGCTGCTTTGGGCTATGATGAGTTGGCTAAGCAGCTACCTCAGGTTGGCGGCCTCTACGGTCCCCCCAAAGGAGTAAGGCTGTCCAAATGGTGGTCATTCACCGGTACTGCGGGCATGTACTTTCCCTGGACTGGTGAGGCCAACGTCAACATGGCTATGCCCTCTGTGAACATACCAGTGGTGGCCTGTCACGAGATGGCCCACCAAAGGGGTATTGCCCGGGAGGACGAGGCCAACTACCTGGCTTATCTTGCCTGCATCAACCACCCAGACGTGGAGTTTCAATACTCGGGGCTGTTTATGGCTCTCACACAGGCCATGCGGGCATTACAGCTGGTTGATCAAGAGGCCTTCGCCACCCTCTATACTCAATTGCACCCGGGGGTGGTACGCGATATGCAAGCTAATCGGGAATTCTGGCAAGCCCACTCGGGCCCAATGGAAGAGATGTTTGAGCGGATGAATGATGCCTACCTCAAGTCCAATCGGCAGGCCGATGGCGTTCAGAGTTATGGACGCATGGTAGATTTGTTGCTGGCCGCTAGAAGAGCCGCCAATGAATAGAGGTGGATTTAGGGGGCGGTCGCACTAAGACTTCAACTTCCAGCTCAGAAAATGCTCGCTGGCATCCGAGTGCGACAGCTCACCAAAGAGACCAGATGCCAGAGATGCTAATGGGTAGTTCAATCTCGCCTTAACCCTATGGTCAGAATTCGAGGGGTAACGCATATATGTTTATACAGGCAGAAAAGGGGGTGGCGGGCATGATGGGCTTTGTGATCCAGTTGCTATCAGCTCTGCGGGAACTACGGCTGCTGGTCGCTTACATCAATAACAACTCTTTCCCGCAACCGTTATCGGAGGAGGAGGAAGCCTACTATCTGGATCGCTGGGAAAAATACCAGGATGATACGGCTAGACAGAAACTGGTGGAACATAATTTGCGGCTTGTTGCCCATATCGCCAAGAAGTATGAGAATGCGGGTGAAGACCCGGAGGACCTGATCAGCATTGGCAGTATCGGTCTCATGAAGGCAGTGCGCACCTTCAGCCGGGAACGGGGGGCCAAGCTGGCCACCTATGCTGCCCGTTGTATCGATAATGAGATTCTGATGCATTTGCGAGCCACCAAGCGCCTGCGCCAAGAAGCCTACTTGGAGGACCCTATCGGTGTAGACAAGGATGGCAACGAGATAACCCTTTTAGATACTCTAGCCACCAATGGTGAAGATGTGGTATTGCAGGTGGAAAGGGCGCTGGAACAGCGCAAGTTGATGGAGCTTCTTAATGTGCTGACCAAAAGGGAGCGCTTAGTTCTGCAATTGCGCTACGGTCTCATCGATGGTGTGAGAGCAACGCAGCGGGAGATTGCTAAAGAACTGCAAATCTCCCGCTCTTATGTCTCACGCATTGAGAAGAAGGCCATTGAAAAACTGGTTGCTGCTTTAGAAGCGGAGCATATGAAATGGCTGGCCGGCCAGAATCCAGACACCTAAGCTTCAGCAATTGCCTCCTCTTGGGCCCCATGCTATAATGGCCCGAGAGGTGAGCGTATGCTAGATCTATTGCGGCCCAACCTATATGTGGAAAGCTTTCATCATATAGATTTTGATTACTTAAGGCAGCAGGGCATAAAAGCTATATGTTCCGATTTAGATAACACCCTAGTTGCATGGGAATCAGAGGTTGCCAACCCAGAGTTACTAGACTGGTTGAAAAAGGCCCGGGCTGCTGGCTTTGAGTTATACTTAATTTCTAATGCGGTGCCTAAGCGCTTTGAACATTTTACACGCCTACTAGGTGTTAAAGGCATTAGTAACGCAGGCAAACCCCGTAAGCGGGCCTTTTTGCAAGCCCTGAGGGACTTGGGACGATCAGCAGAAGAGGTGGCTCTGGTAGGGGATCAGATATTTACCGACGTTTTGGGTGGAAACCGGGTGGGGCTGTTCACCATCTTAGTGGTTCCCCTGAGCAAGAAAGAGTTTCTTGGCACCCGTATCATGCGCCGTCTAGAGCGAGTGGTGATGCGCTGGCTTAGTCTTAAGAAAGCTTAAAGCGTGAGTTATGGTTTTCCCCCTAGTTGGCTAGGATAGCAACTAGAAGGGAGGCCAGACTATGGGTACGTTAGTCCAGCGGGTAATGGAGCTGAAGGGATATCCCGACGGTGGACTAGGTTTACTGCCAGCTATGAGGCAGGCTGTACGAACAGCTGGAGCGCCAGTCAACCATCAGTTGTGGGACGTGGCCATTTCCCGGCAAGGTTCGCGCTTTTTTCTTCACCTATACTTTAAGTCATTAGAAGAAGAGGTCTAGTTTCGGGGGCCTCTTTTTTTGTTTGTTAGAGTAAGCAGGATTTTTGCTCTGTTCGGCAAATATAGCTAAATAGCAACATATTCGGGCAAGAATAGGCTTCGATCACCCCATGGAATACTGTGTCGTGATCGATTTTTGTCTTTGAGGAGGAATAGAGTTGCCTGTCGGTCGTCAGGAGTTGGGTGATATCCTCGTTTCGCTGGGAGCGATAACGCCGGCCGTTCTGCAACAGGCGATGACAGAAATAGGCTCCGGTCAGCGGTTGGGGGATTATTTGGTGGCCAAGGGGTTGGTCACTGAGAGAGAAGTGGCGCAAGCATTGGCAGTACAGTTTAACGTGCCCTTTTTGGAATTGCAAGGGATTACCTTTCAACCTGATGCGGTCAGACTCATTCCCGAGTCGGTGGCTCGCCGTTATCAGGTGGTGCCTGTGAAGGTGGAAGGGCAAATCCTGACAATCGCCTCCGCCGACCCTCTTAATGTGATTGTTGTAGACGATTTGTCCTTTTTGACCGGATTAGAAATAGAAGTGGCCCTCATGAGTAAAGGAGACATTGAGCGGGCCATAGAGCGGGTATACATTCGAGGGGAGCTGGCGGCGCAGCAGCGGGTGGAAGCAGTGCCCCAACTGAAGGTGACCGTCTCCCGGGAAATCAATGAAGAGTCGCCTATAGTTCGCTTAGTGGATAACCTGATAAACCAGGCCATTTCTGACCATGCCAGCGATATACACATCGAACCGCAGCGGGATAAGCTCCGCATCCGATACCGTATTGACGGGGTTTTGCAGGAAATCGACCAGTTAGACCTGGATGTACATGCGGGTCTCATTACCCGACTCAAAGTCATGGCTGGCATGGATATATCGGAGCGGCGTCTGCCGCAGGATGGTTCCATACGATATCGACACAATAAGGGGTATCTTGACCTGCGCGTTTCTACTTTGCCCACCGTGCATGGCGAGAAGGTGGTGGTGCGCCTTTTCGACCCCGGCAGTAGGCTGCTGACCATGGATGACCTGGGCCTAAGCCCAACTCAGCAGCAAACCTTCCTAAGATTAGTCACGAGGCCCTACGGTTTGGTTATCGTCTGTGGCCCCACCGGCAGTGGAAAAACCACAACTCTGCAGGTCATGTTACAGGTACTCAATGACCACACTCAAAACATTACTACCATTGAAGACCCGGTAGAACTGGATACACCCGGAATAAATCATGTGCAGGTGAATCCGAAGATTGGTCTGGGGTTCGCCGCCGTTCTGCGCTCGGTACTACGTCAAGACCCGGATGTAATAATGGTGGGAGAGACGCGGGACCTGGAGACGGCGGACATCGCGGTGCGGGCGGCCTTAACCGGCCACCTGGTGTTAACTTCATTGCACACCAATGATGCCCCTGGAGCTATCACTCGACTCCTGGATATGCGGGTAGAACCCTTTATGGTGGCTTCTGCTTTAAGTGGCGTTGTGGCCCAGCGACTAGTGCGGCGTCTATGCCGCCGCTGCGCTCGGCCGGTGGTCTATGGGCCGCAGGCGCCAGAGGTAGTGGCCTTGAATCCAGACCTGCAGGAAACATTGACAGCCTACGAGCCCGTGGGTTGCGCCCATTGTCATAACACGGGCTACCGAGGTCGCGTCGGTATCTTCGAAGTGATGCTGGTTAACGACGAGCTGCGGGAGTTCATCGCTCAACGGGTGTCTTTAGCTCGCTTGCGTCAGGAGGCTCTGCGTTTAGGGCTGAGACCCCTACGCTTTGATGGTTTAGATAAAGTTAGGCAAGGGATCACTTCCGTGTCCGAAGTTTTACGGGTTACTTACCAAGACTAGGGGCGGGGGGAGGTGTGTATTGATGCTGAGTCTGTTGGAGTTGTTGCAATCGGCAGTGGATGCGGGTGCCTCTGATCTACACCTGACAGTAGGGCAACCGCCGGTGTTGCGGATTCATGGGGAACTGGTGCGAATGGATCTGCCGCGGCTCACCCCCGTGGATACCAGCGAAATGTTTGAGCAAGTGGTTCCTGAATGGCAGCGTGAAGTTTTTCAACAGCAGGGTGAAGTGGATTTCTCTTTGAGCTTCCCCGGTACGGGCCGCTTCCGGATCAACGCCTTCCGCCAACGGGGCACCATTGGCATGGCTTGTCGACTGATTCCACAAGCCATTCCTAGCCTCGAAACCCTTGGTTTGCCGCCGGTAGTAGGGGAGTTGACCAATCGTCGTCAAGGCCTGATCCTCGTTACCGGTCCCACCGGTAGCGGTAAATCCACCACTCTTGCTGCCCTAATCGATAGGATTAACCGGGAAAGGGCCGACCATATCCTCACCATCGAAGACCCTATTGAGTTTTTGCACCGTCATCAACGTTCTATAGTCAACCAGCGGGAAGTAGGAACTGATACTAAGAGTTATGCCAATGGTTTGAGGGCTGCTCTCCGAGAGGATCCGGATGTTATTCTTATCGGTGAAATGCGGGATCTGGAGACGACTCAGGCGGCGGTCAGTGCAGCGGAGACGGGGCACTTGGTCTTGGCCACCTTACACACTCCCGGTGCCGCCGAGACGGTGCACCGCATTCTAGACATTTTCCCACCTTACCAACAGCAACAGATTCGAACGCAGTTGGCGTTAGTTCTGCAGGCTGTCATATCGCAGCAGTTGCTGCGCCGAGCCGACCGAACAGGCCGCGTGGTGGCCGCCGAGATATTGGTTGTAACGCCAGCCATCCGCAACCTGATTCGGGAAGGCAAGGTGCATCAGATTAACGCCATGATGCAAGCAGGGTCCCAGTTTGGCATGCAGACGATGGAACAGGCCCTGCAGAATCTCTATCAGCGTGGCCTCATTAGCAAGACCCAAATGGATCTCTACTCACCTGAATCCGCCCTCTTGCAAAGCTTGTTGCAACGTTAGAGTGAGAGAGGTGTGCAATGCTAGCCTATAAATATCAAGGACGCGATAGTTTAGGTATACCCATCAAGGGGCGACTTGCGGCCCCGAACAAGCAGGCAGCCATCAGAGAACTGACCGAAAGGGGCTATTACATTTCCGAGCTGGAATTGGACCGGGACATCCAGGTCAGCCACATCAGGGAGGCATTGAGCAGGCGGCGAAAGATCAGTACCCGTGAGTTAGCCATCTTTGCGCGCCAGCTGGGCGTGCTCTACGAGGCGGGCGTGCCTGTTTTGTCGGCTCTTACAGCCATCCGGCAGCAACAGGGAGAACAGAGTCCGTTAGGGGGAGCCCTCATGCGTCTGGAACAGCAGTTGGTTGCAGGTGATAGTCTGGCCTTAGCCATGCGGGAAAATGGCGCTTTTCCACCTCTGCTGGTAAACATGGTGGCCGCCGGAGAAGTGGGGGGCACATTAGACGAAGTTTTAAAGCGAGCAGCCACCTATTTTGAGCGGGAACATCAAATCGGAGAGAAAGTGAAAAACGCCCTTACTTATCCCAAGTTCGTGGCTCTTGTGGCTCTGGGTATCACCTGGTTCCTTTTGGCTAGTGTAGTGCCCAACTTTGCGACCATCTTCTCTAGTTTTGATATGGAGCTGCCAGCAATTACAAGATTCATGCTGAACATAAGCTCTTTCCTAGTGGCCTGGAGTTGGTTACTGCTGGTTGTGGCTCTCGCCCTCGTCTTGCTGTTTAAACAGTGGAGCAGTAATCCGGGAGGCAAGGAACTGTTGGACAAGCTGTCCCTACGGGTACCAGGGTTGGGCAAGCTGGTGAGCATGAATGCCATTTCCCGTTTCTGCCGCACTTTGGCTGCTCTCTTCCGCAGTGGGGTGGATATGATCACAGCTCTTAAGCTGGCGGAGCAGACCATGGATAACGCTGTCTTTGCCCAGACGGTGCAGGAGGTGACAATGGCCATTGGCCAAGGTAGCCGACTAGCAGCGGAGCTGGAGCGCAGCGGGCTTTTCCCACCCATGGTATTACACATGGTCCACGTGGGCGAGAGCAGTGGTTCTTTAGATGCCATGTTGAACCAGGTGGCCGATTTCTACGATCAGGATTTGAATACCTTGACCGAGCGACTAGGCAGGATGATCGAACCAATAGTGCTCTTGGTCATGGCTTTGGTGGTAGGGCTAATCGCTTTAGCCATAGCCCTACCCATGATGCAGATGGTCAACGTTGTGCAGTTCTGACGAAAGGAGGTGAAAGCAATGCGTAAGAACGAGAAGGGCTTTACCCTGGTAGAGCTGATGGTGGTGCTGGCTATTCTGGGGCTGCTTGTCGGTGTAGGAGTACCTCAGTATTGGAAGGTAATGGAGCGAGCCCGGATAGGCCGAGATCTAGCGGCGATTGCTACCGTACAGACAGCTGTCAATGCTTTCTTGTCTGAGACACAATGGAGACCTTCTAGTGATCAGGATTTTTCACTGGAGATATCAGCTACGAGTTATCTCACGGGTGGTACAGTGAAAATCTCCGATTTTTGGGAAGGCTCTCTTCCTAAGCTAGAATCGGAGCGATTCGGGAAAGAAGGCACTGTGTGGCGCATAGATGTTAATGGCATTGTATACGTGCAGAACGATACAGGCCGGCTTCCTGACAAGCCTAGCGGTGGTAACTAGGGAGAGAGTAAGATGGTCTCAATAGCTGCTCTGCTATTAGGCTCTTTCCTCAACGTGTGCATCTATCGTATCCCCCGCGGGGAGTCGGTGGTGTTTCCGCCGTCTCATTGCCCCAGTTGTGGGCACAATCTTAGACCGCTGGAGCTGATTCCGGTACTGAGCTTCTTAATGCTGCGGGGCCGATGTGGGTACTGCAGGGAACCTATTGGGTGGCGCTACCCCTTGGTGGAGCTACTTACGGCCCTGCTGTTAATGCCAGTCTACTGGCGTTTT